>JAYUVL010000060.1:0-9437 GCA_043754075.1 Cytophagales bacterium
CTCACGTTGAGGTCGGTATTCCCAAATTTCCGGTATTGCATGATGAGTGGATGATTATACCCTAACAAAAATCAATTTTCGTACTTTTAAATTACTGAAGGTCAGGAAAACAAGCCCTAATGACGACCGGAGTCGCTTTAATCTTTGATTGATTTGGCCCATTGGCGCGTTGTCAAATCGGATGCGCCCACAAATCAAATCAATTTCCAGCATTCTAGAGCGCATAAAATAGCCAAGGGTAATTAGTGACCGCTTTTGCCCAGTAATCCGAAGCAAATGGGCGTTGGGAAACTAAGCCAACCGGCTGATTATCCCTGGGAATCGCAAAAAAATGGCCGTCCCAATTTTGTGCACACTTTAATTTGGGGATATATGTACCTTTGCCAAGCTAAATTCATTAATGGGCGATTAGCCGCCCAATGCTCCCTATACTTGTACCTATATCACTAAATCTCAATCACTCTATGCTGAAACCCGGAGACAAAGCCCCCGATTTTACACTGTTCAACACCGAAAAACAAGAGGTAAGCCTGAGCGACCTCCACAAAGACAAAAGCTTGGTCGTCCTGTTTTTCCCGCTTGCGTTCACGGGCGTGTGTACCGCCGAGCTGTGCAGCCTGCGCGACGACATTGCGGCTTATGATGGCCTCAACGCCAATGTGGTCGGGATTTCGGTGGACTCGCTATTTACGCTGGAAAAGTTCAAGGCCGAGCAAAATCTCAATTTCCCGCTCCTTTCCGACTTCAACAAAGAAGCCGCCACTGCCTACGAAGCCATCTACGGCGATTTCGTGCTTGGAATGAAGGGCGTGGCCAAGCGTTCGGCCTTTGTGGTGGATCAGCAAGGCACGATCCAATACGCCGAAGTATTGGCCTCAGCCGGCGATTTGCCCAACTTTGAAGCGGTGAAGGCCGCTTTGGCCAACCTCAACTAAGGAGTATTGTTTTTTTTAGGGCAAAAAGCCACCTAAACGGCTAAAAACGGTTGTTTGGCGTTACCTTTCGCCGCTAATCTGGCAGTGCTGGGGAAGTGGGAGGATGAATTTCAACAAAAGCATTTAACATTGTTTGACATTCAAAACCAAAATGTATTTCTTTGTGCTTGTTCAATCAAAATGAATACTAAAATGTCTGAAATCGCTGATAAAGTAAAAAGTATTATCGTTGAGAAGCTCGGTGTTGACCCAGCTGAAGTGACCGAAGAAGCTAGCTTCACCAAAGATTTGGGTGCAGATTCGTTGGACACTGTTGAACTCATCATGGAGTTTGAGAAGGAGTTTGGCATATCGATTCCTGACGATCAGGCCGAAAATATTGCTACTGTTGGCAACGCCATTGCTTATTTGGAGCAACACTCCAGCAAATAGCCAACATCCTACCTTCAATCATCTTTACAGGCTTCTACCGCAAGGTTTTAGCCTGTAAGTTTTTTGTTGGTTTTGGACTCTTCAATTTTGTTTGTGCAATGCTCGCCACCAAAATGCTATGTTAAATCTCCGCCGGGTAGTGGTCACTGGTTTGGGTGCGATCACGCCGATAGGCAATACGCTCCAAACTTACTGGGATGGCCTGGCAGCGGGCCAAAGCGGGGCAGCAGCTATTACAAAGTTTAACACCGAGAAATTCAGGACCCAGTTTGCCTGTGAGGTCAAACATTTTGACCCCACTCATTTTTTGGACAAAAAGGAAGTCCGCAAATTGGATCCGTTTGCCCAATACGCCCTCGTAGCGGCCGATGAAGCAGTGGCCGATGCAGGCATTGCCCAGATGAACCCCGATCGGGTGGGGGTGATCTGGGGGTCGGGCATTGGTGGCATCAAGACTTTCCAGGACGAGCTCGAGGGTTTCTATTTGACTAATCAGCAGACCCCACGCTTCAACCCGTTTTTCATCCCCAAGATGATTGCCGATCTGGCGGCGGGCCAAATCTCGATCAAGTACGGTTTCCGAGGCCCCAATTTTGTCACCGTTTCGGCCTGCGCTTCCTCTACCAATGCCATTGTCGATGCTTTCAACTACATCAGGTTGGGCAAGGCCGATGCTTTCGTGACGGGCGGATCCGAAGCTTCCATCACCGAGGCTGGGATCGGTGGTTTCAATGCCATGAAAGCCCTCTCGGAGCGCAATGACTCCCCGGCCACCGCCTCTCGGCCCTTTGACAAAGGTCGCGATGGATTTGTGATGGGCGAAGGGGCGGGCGCCCTCATTTTGGAAGAACTGGAACATGCCCTGAACCGGGGCGCAAAAATCTACGCGGAGATCATCGGCGGGGGAATGTCGGCCGATGCCTATCACATCACAGCGCCGCACCCGGATGGTTTCGGGGCCAGAAATGTAATGCTCAATGCGTTGAGCGATGCGGGCATCGCCCCGGAAGAAGTGGACTATATCAACGTTCACGGTACTTCTACCCCGCTGGGGGACATCAGCGAGTGCCAAGCAATCATGAATGTGTTCGGCCCCCATGCCTACCGGCTCAACATCAGCGCGACCAAGTCCATGACTGGCCACCTGCTGGGGGCGGCGGGGGCGGTGGAGGCAATCGCCTGTTTGATGGCCATCGACCGGCAACTAGTGCCCCCAACCATCAACCACTTTACCGACGATGCGGCATTTGATCCCAACTTGAACTTTACTTTTAACCAAGCCCAAGCCCGTCCAGTGCGCGTTGCCCTGAGCAATACTTTTGGCTTTGGGGGGCACAATTGCTCCCTCCTGATGCGTAAATTTGAACAATGAAAAAGTAATAACCGATTCACATTTTTTTTCTAAAAGCGCGGGCATTTGCAAAGGATATTTATTTTTTTGAAGCGGCTGTTTGTCAAGTCCCCAAGCAAAGACCTGCAAATGGAAGAGGCGGTGCGAAACATCACCGGCCATTATCCGTTGAACCTGCATTTGTTCAAACTAGCTATGTTGCACAGCTCGGTGGCCAAGGAGAATAAAGATGGTTATCGGGAATCAAATGAGCGGTTGGAATACTTGGGCGATGCCATTTTGGGCGCGGTCGTTGCCGAATTTCTTTTCAAAAAGTACCCCTACAAGGATGAGGGCTTCCTGACCGAGATTCGTTCGCGCTTGGTCAGTCGCGAATCGCTCGGCGATTTGGCCCGCAAGGTGGGGCTGGAGGCGATCATCGATTATGACTCCCGGCGCAAATCGTCCCTGTCGTTCAAAAATATTTACGGCGATGCAATGGAAGCTTTTGTGGGAGCGGTTTATTTGGATCGGGGCTACCATTTTTGCCGGAAGTTTATCATCCAAAAATTATTGGAAAATTATTACGACATTGAGGAGGTAGTGGAGAACGACACCAATTACAAGAGCAAGCTGATCGAATGGTCGCAGCGGAACAACAAGACGGTGCGGTTTGAGGGTATTTTTGACAAAAGTGGCAGCCACCAGCGGCAATTCAAGGTGCAAGTGATGATCGGTGAAGAGGTGATTGCCAAGGGCAACGGGTATAGCAAGAAAAAAGCCGAACAAGACGCAGCCCGCAAAGCCTGCGAAGTGCTGAACATCGAGCAGTGAACTGTGGTGCGCACATTGATGATGGTAATTAACTTGCCGTATTGAAAAAAAATTACAAAGTAAAAAAATACTCAATAAAATTGGACAGGTGGATTGGCCGGTAGATCGTCAAAAATCAAGGGAATTAACCCGGTAAACCCCAATTGCGTAATTTTGGTAAACATTCAGCAACACTCATTTATTGAACAATGGCAGATCTTGACCAATTGACCTCTATCGCCGTGCAGGTACGGCGCGACATCGTGCGCATGGTACACGCCGTGCAGTCTGGCCATCCGGGTGGCTCGTTGGGCTGCACCGAATTTTTCGTCGCATTGTATGGTGATATCATGCAGCACAACCCCCGTTTTGAACCCGACGGAGTTGGCGAAGACCTGTTTTTCTTGTCCAATGGCCATATTTCCCCCGTTTGGTACAGTACGCTGGCCCGCTTTGGCTATTTTCCCGTGCCCGAACTGGCCACTTTTCGAAAAATCAACTCGCGGGTGCAAGGTCATCCCGCCACCGAGGAGGGCTTGCCGGGCATCAGGATTGCTTCCGGCTCACTGGGCCAGGGCTTGTCAGTGGCCATTGGGGCGGCCCAAACCAAAAAGCTCAACCAAGACGACCGCCTCGTGTATGTGCTCATGGGCGATGGCGAGCAACAGGAAGGCCAAGTCTGGGAGGCGGCCATGTACGCGGCCCATTGCCAAGTGGACAACCTGATCGCCAGCATTGATGTGAATGGGCAACAGATCGATGGGCCCGTGAACAAAATTATGTCACTTGGCAATTTGGCCGATAAATACCGCGCTTTTGGGTGGGAAGTAATGGAAACAGCCAATGGCAATGACTTGGCCAGTGTGATCGCTGGCCTGCAACACGCCCAATCGCTGGCCAAAAAAGGCAAACCTGTTATGAATTTGCTGCGCACCGAAATGGGCTACGGGGTGGATTACATGATGCACTCGCACAAGTGGCACGGGGTGGCGCCCAACGATGCCGAACTGGAAAAAGCGTTGGCCCAGTTGCCTGTAACCAACTTGGGCGATTATTGATGGGATAACTTTAGACAAATGACCTACCGACTTTTTTTTGGGCTTTTGGGGTTGGCTGTCAGCCCATTACTGCCGGCCTGCCGTAGTTCGCAGGTGGTGTTGAACACTGATTTTGCGTCCTCTACCACCCCACCATCTCCTGACTACGCCTTGGCAAGCAGTTGGGCCGCCCTGCCCACTACGCGGGATCTGGCCGACAGCCTGCCCTCGCCCACGCTCCAAGACCAGCAAAGCACTGCCCCGGCAGATGTTTTTTTTATCCATCCCACTTCGTTCACTTACCAACCAACGGGGCCCAACCAGTGGAACGGTGACGTGGGCGACAAGGAGCTGAACCGCAAAACGGACGAAGGGGCGATCCTGAACCAAGCCAGTTTGTTCAATGGGGCCGGCCGGGTGTATGCGCCGAGGTATCGGCAAGCCCACCTGAAAGCCTATTTTGCGGATGAAGAAACCGCCAAACAAGCATTTGAACTGGCCTACCAAGATGTAAAAGCGGCCTTCAACTATTACTTGACCCATTATCACCAAGGCCGGCCGATCGTGGTGGCCGGCCATAGCCAGGGTACTCAGCACGCTCGTCGCTTACTGGCCGAACTTTTTGATGGCCAGCCGCTCCAGCAGCAACTAGTGGTGGCTTATCTGGTGGGCATGCCCATCCCCGCCAATGCCTTCCAACAGCTCAAATGGTGTGAATCGCCCACCGAAACGGGCTGCTTTTGCACTTGGAACACCTTCGCGACTGGTCATTATCCGCCCAACCACCAGAGCTACTTGAGCCGGGCGGCCGTGACGAACCCGCTGACTTGGGCCACCGACAGCCTACTGGCCGACCGAAAATTGAACCGGGGATCGGTGGGCCAAAAATTCAAGTATTACCCATCGGGGTTTGTCGATGCTCAAGCTCACCGGGGGATGTTGTGGATCAACAAACCGTACATCACCGGCCGGGCGTTGATCAACCTCAAAAATTGGCACGTGGCCGATTATAATTTGTTCTATGTCAATGTGCGAGAGAACGCGATTGAGCGGGTGAACCAGTTCCGGCAGCGTACCAAATAGAGGCCAAGCGCTTCACGATAGTTCTCCAACCAGTTTGAAAGCTGTCCTTTTTTGGGCCAGCAATGTCGCTTTTGCTCGTGGGGTTGGCCTAAGATCAAATGAAACAGTACTTTTGCTGGACTGACGCGCATTTAATGATTGGGAAAGCCGAAATTCAATGCTTGCCGTTTTTAGCTTAGGGCGATTGCAAGGAAAATAGAAGCCGAATTCGGGGTTGGGCCTGAGCAATCAATCCAATGCGATTTACGGGTTTTGCGAGTATTTCCCTGTGGGTGCAGTAAAGAGTAAAATGATTTTCTGGCTAAAATATAAATCAAAATTGGCAAGAATATCAATGAGAATCGAGAATGTCAACGATATATAGTGGTCATTCTCAGCGATTAGGCAAAGTGCGGCGTTGAGGGCGGGCAAGTAGTGGGGCCGAATAAGGCCCCAAGCCAGCCAATTGACTAAATACAAGGCCAGTTTGAAAATAGTATCGTTCTACAATGGCTGTTTTTTGCACCTTTTATCAGGGGGCAGCCACTTTATTCCATTCAATTATGCAACATTCATTGAGCGAGCAAGAGCTATTGCGCCGCCAAAAGCGGGAAGAACTGATGCGCCTGGGGATTGATCCCTACCCGGCCGCGTTGTTTGAGGTAAACGCCCACGCGCACGACATCCACCAAAATTATGAACGCTTCAAAACCGACTACAAGGACATTTCCATTGCTGGCCGGTTGATGGGCTTCCGCATCCAGGGCAGTGCCTCTTTCGCCGAGCTACAAGATGCCACCGGGCGCATCCAATTGTATTTCCGCCGCGACGATATTTGTCCGGGCGAAGATAAGACGCTCTACAATGTGGTGTTCAAAAAATTGTTGGACATTGGCGATATCATCGGGGTAAAGGGTTTTGTGTTCACCACCCAAATGGGCGAGACCACCGTCCACGTCCAAGAGTTCAAATTGTTGACCAAATCGCTGCACCCGTTGCCAGTGGTCAAAACCACTACCGATGAGCAGGGCAATACCAATACTTACGACGCCTTCGCCGATGCTGAGCAGCGTTACCGCCAACGCTACGTGGATTTGGTCGTCAACCCGACAGTGCGCGAAGTGTTTGTCAAACGCTCGCGGCTGATCAACTCCATGCGGAGCTTCTTGAGCGAGCGGGGCTATCTGGAGGTAGAAACGCCCATTCTCCAGCCCATCCACGGGGGAGCCGCCGCTCGGCCCTTCAAAACCCACCACAACACGCTCGACATGGCCCTCTACCTTCGGATTGCCAACGAGCTGTACCTGAAGCGGTTGATCGTGGGTGGCTACGATGGCGTATTTGAGTTTGCCAAGGATTTCCGCAACGAGGGAATGAGCCGTTTCCACAATCCCGAGTTCACCATGATGGAGCTCTATGTGGCCTACAAAGACTACAACTGGATGATGGAATTGACTGAAGCAATGGTAGAAAAAATTGCGATAGATCTGCACGGAACCACCCAAGTGCAAGTGGGCAGCAACCTGATCGATTTCAAGTCCCCTTGGAAACGCTACACCATGGCCGAGGCTATCCAATCCTTTACCGGGGTGGACATTGCCGAGATGGACGAGGCAGCCTTGCGCACGGCGGCCCAGCAAATGCACATCAAGGTGGATGAGACAATGGGCAAAGCCAAGCTGATTGACGAAATATTTGGGGGAAAGGTGGAGCCTCATTTGATCCAGCCGACTTTTATCACCGACTACCCAGTGGAAATGTCGCCGCTGACCAAGAAGCACCGTAGCAAGCCGGGCTTGGTCGAGCGGTTTGAGGCCATTTGCAATAGCAAAGAGATTTGCAATGCCTACTCGGAACTAAACGATCCGATCGATCAGCGGGAGCGGTTTGAGGATCAGCTCCGGCTGGCCGAACGCGGCGATCAAGAAGCCATGGCCATGGATGAGGATTTCCTCCGCGCCCTAGAATATGGCATGCCGCCCACCTCGGGCATAGGGATCGGGATCGACCGCCTGGCCATGATCATGACCAACCAAGCCTCGATCCAAGATGTGCTCTTTTTCCCCCAGATGCGCCCCGAAGCCAAAAATGAAGACAAGCAAGCCCCATTGGGCGAGTACCTGGCCATTGGGGTGCGCGAAGAACTGGTGCCCATTTTGCAAAAATTGGGGTATTTGACCATCGCCGAACTCAAGCAGGCCTCCGTGGGCAAGCTGCTAAACGATGTGGGGGGGATGCGCAAAAAAATGAAACTCAATGAGGTGGCGGCTGTCACCAAAGAAGAGATCGAGGCGTGGCTGAAATAAGGCCCGCACTGGCTACCCTTACGAACCGGCCTCAACTTTCTTTCAAGTTTTGGCCGGTTTTGGTTACTTTAGTCCATTCAATAATGTAAACCCAAAAAAAGATTGATCATGTTTCATTTGCGAGCGATAATATTGGCGGGTGTCATTTGTTTACTCGCCACCGGGGCTACGGCCCAGAACAAGGGAAAAACCAAGGCCAAGGGCAAAGCCAAGGCCCCCAGCCAAGTGAAAAAAATGCCCCCAGTGGCCATGAAAGCTTATACCGAAGTGCTCCCCGGCCTCAATCTCCAGTTTGACATGGTGCCCATTGCCGGCGGGATGTTCCAGTTGGGCAGCCCGGCCACCGAGGCCAAGCGTCGAGACGACGAAGGGCCACAGGTAAAAATTGCGGTGGAACCATTTTACATGGCCAAATACGAAACGATTTGGGAATTATATGATGCGTTTGTCAATAAAGACAGCAACGGCAGCAATGACCCCAATTTCATGAAGGGCCAATTTCCGGGCAATAAGATCGTGGATGCCGTGGCCCTGCCCAGCCAGCCCTACGTGGACATGAGTTTTGGGATGGGCCGCCAAGGGTACCCGGCCATCAATGTTACCCAATACGCCGCGCTGCAATTTTGCCGCTGGCTCACGGCCAAAACGGGGCGCTTCTACCGCCTGCCCACCGAGGCCGAATGGGAGTTCGCTTGCCGGGGTGGCACAACTACCGCCTACAGTTTTGGCGATGACCTGGCCCAACTGCCCGATCACGGCTGGTTTTATGACAATAGCAATGGCACCTACAAAAAAGTGGGCCAGAAAAAACCCAACCCCTTTGGACTGTATGACATGCACGGCAACGTGGCCGAGTGGGTGATGGATCAATACACGGCCGATCGCTACCAAACATTGGCCGGGCAAAAAACACCGGAGGCCTATGCACCGACCAAGGAACTATATCCCATTGCGGTGCGTGGGGGTACGTGGGATGATGACGCCGACCGGCTGCGGAGTGCGGCCCGGCGTGGATCCCGCCCTGATTGGAAGCAGCGCGACCCCCAAATCCCCAAAAGCGAATGGTGGTTTACCGATGCCTCGTTTGTCGGTTTTCGGGTCATTAGCCCGGTCAAACCGCCGACCAAGGCCGAAATGGAGGCCTATTTCAAACTTCCCCCGGATGATTTATAGGGCAATTGAACCGGTGAAAATCGGTTCTTTGTCCCTCCACTGATTGCCCGGTAATACTTCGTAAATCACTTTTTGATTTGAAACTCCCCTATATGGTCACCCTCATTGCCACTATTATTGCCAAAAAAGAACATTTGGCCGAGGTAAAAGCCGGACTTTTGCTCCTAGTTGAACACACCAAGCAAGAAGCTGGCTGTATCAATTACCTTTTGCACCAAGACAAAGACAACCCCCAAGTGTTTGTTTTTTACGAACAGTTCCACGACCAAGCGGCCTTTGATTTTCACACGGCCCAGCCATATATCGCGGCGTTCGGCGCGACGGCAGCCCCACTGTTGGAGCAGCCGGC
>JAYUVL010000061.1:0-13283 GCA_043754075.1 Cytophagales bacterium
GTTACAAACAAAAAAATTCTTTGAAGATACAACCGATGAAATTAAGTTTTTAGAGAAGTTGTCTGATTTCTTAATTCTAAAATTTGATACTATTGACAACTCAAAAGTGAGATACGGGGCGGTACATCTTGATGTTTGGTTTGATAATCTACACATTGACAATGAGAAAGAAGTAACATTTTTTGATTTTGATTTTTGTGGCAGTGGGCTATTATGCTTTGACGTTTCCTATTTTTTGTTCCAGTTGTTTTTGACAAACCCACACGAAGATGAATATCAAGTTAAAGCGAACAGTTTCTTAAATAGATATGAAGCGATAACCGAAATTAGCAACGAAGAAAAAAGATTTTTGCCTTTTGCTTGTTTGGCAATTATGATCTATTACCTTAGTATTCAATGTGATAGATTTGATTATTGGACAAATATTTTCTTGAATGGCGACCATTTGAAAAGATTTGTTGGTAATCTGAAACGTTGGATTGCCTACAATAAAATTGACCTAGAATAGTTAAATACTGAATAGGAATAATGAATGGGCAATCAATTGTCAATAAAATCAATACTTGACCAGCGTTTTGTACAAACGGAGCCCAAGTACTAGATTTGTGCGTTGGAGCCTCATTCGCGACGCAGTTGGTTGCCGCACCAGGCCCCGGACAACCATTTGGCGTGTTCCATCCGGCTCTCAACAAGACTCGGAGCCCTAAAAAAGCAATGCTCGCGAACTATTGTCCAATACATCATGGTTAGGAAGAGGACAGGACCATCAAAGGCCAATCATCGGCTACCGAAGTAAGAAACGGGGCAACTTTGAATTAAATTCTGACATTAGTAAAATTTATTGTAAGTAAAACAATTATTTTAGCTGAATATTAACTATTTCTTTGTCGTGAAGAAGTGCCAGATGCCAGTAAGCTAGTTCACCACTGCTCCTCGGGGCCATTTTTGTTCAATAACTACCGATTCCATGAAGCCTTTATTTTTTAGACTATTTTTCGTTTTATGTATCCTTATTTGGATCAAGCACGTGGCCCACGCCCAGGCAACCAAAGCGGCCCCCATGCTCCCAAATGGCATTTGGCGCGGGGAAATCCAACTTCAAGGCCAGATTGCGCCCTTCAATTTTGAGGTGACCAAATCAGCCGATAAAACATTGATCTATCTCATTAATGCCGAGAATCGCCTCAAACTGGATGAAATTGAGTTCCGGGATGACAGCCTGCACGTCGGCCTACACATTTATGAAGCTGAACTGGTGGCCAAAGTGAATGGCAACCAGTGGTCGGGCTATTGGGTCAAATCGTTTGCGGGCAAGGAAGTCTATCGCTTGCCATTTCAAGCGGCTTGGGGCCCCACCTACCGCTTTAGCGAACGCCCCACCGAGGCCCTGCTCAACGTGAGTGGCACTTACGAGGTGAGCTTCACCAATGCCGAGGGAAAGGCAACGCCCGCCGTCGGATTGTTCACCCAAAAGGGCAACCGGCTCACGGGTACCTTTCTTACTAGCACAGGTGACTATCGTTTTCTGGAAGGCGAAGTCAGTGGCAACGAACTCCGGCTTTCCTCCTTTAGTGGCGAAGCTACCTACTTGTTCAAAGCGCAAGTAAGTGAAACGGGGATTGTGGGAGAATTTTGGTCGGGTCGGTCAGGAAACTCCAAGTGGTTGGCCAAGAAAAATGCCAAGGCAGCGCTTCCCGAAGCCGACAAGTTGACGTTTCTCAAGCCCGGTTATGATAGATTGGCTTTTTCCTTCCCCGACTTGACCGGAAAAATGGTTTCGCTCGCAGATCCGAAGTATCAAGGTAAAGTGGTCATTGTCCAAATTCTGGGGTCTTGGTGTCCCAACTGTTTGGATGAAAGCGAGTTCCTTATCCCATATTACAACAAGTACAAAGACAAAGGATTGGCCATTATTGGACTGGCTTATGAGCGGTCGGCCAAATTTGATGAAGCCAAATTGAGGCTGGACAAAATGACCAAACGTCTCGGCATCACCTATGACATCCTGTTGGCCGGCACCATAGCCAAAGACAATGCATCCAATTCCCTGCCCATGCTCAACCATGTAATGGCTTTTCCCACCACTATTTACATCGATCGGGCCGGCAAAGTGCGTAAAATCTATACAGGATTTTCTGGGCCGAGCACGGGAAAGTACTACGACGCATTTGTGGACGAGTTCACTAGCTTTGTTGGAAAGTTGCTCAAGGAAAAAGAATAACGATCGGCCATGAATTAATGTCAAATGGTTTATCTTTGGGAATGGAAAACACAATTGCCTTGGAAAAGTCATCCCTGATGTCCCGGGTTGAAAGTGCCTTGGACACGATCCGGCCCTATTTAAAGGCCGATGGTGGCAATGTCCGCATTGTGGACATTACCGAAGACATGGTGGTGCAATTACAGTTACTGGGTTCATGTGGTTCCTGTCCCATGTCTATGATGACCCTCAAGGCTGGGGTGGAACAGGCCATCATCAAGGAAGTCCCCGAAATTCGGGCCATTTTGGCGGTCAGTTCCCCCGGCTAGTACTGTTTTTTAGCTATTCTATCAAAGAGCAATGCCACCCCCACTTTATCCCGGGTACATTTAATTGGTTTTTTAGGCAATGCGAATCAAGGACATCCGGCGACAAATATTCTTTGCTTTTTTGGTTTACTCCACCATGTCGCTCTTGGTGGCGAGCCTTAGTTTTGGGCTTTTCCAGCGAAAGGTAGAGATTGAACGTTTTTCGGATACAGTAAGTAAATTATTTACCAATACTTTGGGTGTTGCGCAGCTGGGCCATTATTTTTTGGTATATGAAACCAAAGAAGACAATTATTACAAAACCGACGGCAAGAGCTACCTGACCAAACAGGAGACCATGATCGATAGCATTAAGTATTATGCGAACTTGATCACCAAAAATCGAGTTGAGGAGAAATTCGGGATCAAAACCAGTATCAATGGATTACTTCCCCTCCACGAAAAATACACCTTTATTTTCCGACAAATCGTACTGTTGACCTCCCAAAGGGGAGCCTTACAGCATCGGCTCCGGGCTAGGGCAGGAGAGTTGGAAAAACAGGCCCAGGATCTCAAATGGGAAATATTGACCCTCAGAACATACGAGCGCGACTATTTTATTCAACAAGACAGCATTTTTATTGTGCGTTTTGATGATCTTTCCAATCAACTCGAAGGCCGATTGGCCAAATCAACCAGCCCGGCTAGTCGGGAATTACTGGCCGCACTCCAAAGCTACCGCAATGATTTCCGCAAATTGGTCAGGGTGGACAGTGAAATCGGGCTGGGCCGTAATACTGGACTGAATGCCAAGCTCAAAGAAATCAACCAGCGCATATCCGATTTGGCCAATAAGATCAGCACCGAAAGTAACCGGGCAAAGGATGAAATTACCGAACAAATCTTAAATGTTTTTTTGGCGGTAATAGTTGTTTCCGTAATAATGATATTAATATTGGCGATGTTATTCAAGTTTATCACCGATACCGATAAGGAAATCACAAAATTATTTAAATTATAAATAACATTACGGTTTATGAAAGCGCACATTTCACTTTTTGTATTGCTTGTACTTGTGGGCGGGTGTATGCCGGAGCGCAACGAGCGACAACAAAGCACCGCACTCCAGCGCGAAATGCGCAGCAAAAAGCTCAAGCGGCTCAGCCAATCCGCGATCATGGCAGCGTGCAACCAAGAAGGCAAATTATTGGCCAATCAATTGGCCACAATCTTGGTGGTGGATCGGTATTTTTCCTGTGACTCACTCAACTTAACGGGCATGATTACTTCGCCAGTGCTGATTGAATATGATTTTGTGTGTGATGATCAGAAAGACCTGCCAGCGAAGACCAAGTTGGTGTGGGAGGCCTATCGGGAGAGTGCCAACAAACGGGAACCCCTTAGTGATAACCTGCAAAAAATAGGCTCCGATCAAATGTTGTACACTTCGCCCGTGCAATTTGAGGGGCGTCTGTTGGGGATGTGGGCCATTTTGATGGACAAGCGGGAAATCATCAAATTGATGTAACTGAAGATTGAGCTTATTAGCTCATCACAAAAAAGTTGAACGGCAGCCCTACATCTTCCGCATATTCTTCGCCACTCTCCAGCATGTCCAAATCACCAGCCTGATAGTACCAGTTGACCGTCACATTGCCATTCTTGTTGGTGTGATAATCTTCCAACATATCGAAGATTTCTAAAAAACGGCGTGACGAACTGGTATTGTAGTAGTTCATCTTAAAATTGAAAACAATGGTATTTCCTGGAATTGCCAAATAATTCTTGAGCCACTCCATGATGGGCTGGTAGAATTCTTTGGTAAACTCATGGTAGGACTCGCCAGCAATTTCAAGTGAGTGCGTTTCCGCATTGAAATTGACCGATGGGATAAAAAGCTTACCGTTGATCGTTAAATTCTCCATTGCTTATTGTTTCGCTTTCTTGTTAACGCTGATTGCTAACGTAAAAAAAGTATTGTGGCTATCAATGTTTTCTAAATCAAACACAAGAGGATTGCCCGACTTGCGCACCATTTCCACTAGCCCTACACTGTCCTCGTCTTCGGGCAAGCGACGCTGCTCGATGAAATACTCGCGCAACTTATCGGGGCCAAGTGCATTGATCCGGTTGCACTTTTCCAATAAACTGGGCACCTTGTCGTTTTCTACCAAGTTACCTGAATAGATGATGTGTTCATCTGCCGTTTCACTGATCACAACCGTCCCTTGCCCCACTTGACGTTTATCGGATTCCGAGTAGGCCATCTCAGAGGAATACAAATTGATGTTTTGGGCCATTTCCACCACTATGCTGAAAACGCGCTTGCTCATCACATCATCTGGGTGCTTTTTTTGCAAGTTGTTGGCCACTACCGATAAGATATCGTTCGTCATCATGCCTTGAAAAGCAAGTACGATGTTGTGCTCTTCAATAATTTTGGCAAAGCCATAAGGTGTCAGATCGGGCATAAAGTTACATTGATGGCAAATGTATTAAATTTCATTACAATTATTATTCCCCAATTTATTTGCCGGTTGGTTCTCATGTAAGAAATAGGCTTGCCTTGCCAATAAATGTAGGCTTGGTACCTAGGCACGGTGGTTTAACAGGGTCCCTTTCATGTCGCCAAAGAGTGCGTCTTGGGGTCCAGGCAGCCGGAGAAAATCGTGTGGGAACCCCAGTTCAATGGCACTGGCTTGGTTCAAGACCTGTAGGAGTTCGGCTGGCAAGCTGACCTCCAAGCACCCCATCGAGTCGATCAGTTGCTCGGCCCGCCTGGCGCCCACGATCGGGATAATCTGCGGGTGCTGTTGCCGGAGCCAACTGAGGGCCACTTGGGCGGGTGTGGCGTCCATCTGAGCCGCCACCTCGCCCACTTTTTGGGCAATCAGCCGGTTTTTCTCGTTGATCTTGGGACTTTTGGCGGTGAGCCGGCTGTTGGGGGCGATCACTTCATTGTGTTTGCCGGTGAGCATGCCCGCACCCAACGGCGACCACGGCGTTATACACAGGTCAAAATGGTGGGCCATGGGCAGCAAATCGCGCTCGGGAGTGCGCTGGATGAGGCTGTATTCCACTTGTAGGCCGGCAAACGTCGCCCAACCGTGCATTTGGGCCAAGGTAATGGCATGGGCCACGATCCAAGCGGGGGTGTCAGAAATTCCAAGATAATGAACTTTCCCCGCCCTGACCAAATCGTCCAGTCCCCGCATCACCTCAGTTACAGGCGTGGTAAAATCCCACATGTGGAGCCACAAAATATCGAGGTAATCGGTGTTGAGGCGACGAAGGCTCTGGTCGACCGAGCGCATCAGATTCTTGCGGTGGTTGCCCGAGGCATTCACATCATTGCGCTGATCATACAAACTATATTTACTGGCCACCACAAAGCGATCCCGATCGGTGGCAATGAATTCGCCGAGATAGCGCTCGCTTGTTCCCTCGGTGTAGCGGTTGGCTGTATCGATGAAATTACCACCTGCCGCCACAAAAGCCTCAAATATTCGCTGGCTCTCGGTTTTGTCGGCCCCGCTTCCCCACTCGGTGCCAAAGGTCATGGCCCCCAAACATAGTTCCGAAACCCGTAGGCCCGAATGGCCAAATAGTTTGTAACGCATAAAGAATAAACGACTGGTTAGGCCAAAGTTAGGGTTTCTCCTGCAATTTTGACCGGTTTCCAATTATAAAATGTTCTTTCCCGAAGGCTTTATTTATCCGACCAGATCTTGGAACACCCCCCCAACGCACTCCCTCAAGCGAATTGTTTGCGGGAATGCGTTGGGGGTACCCTGAAACCTAGCCGACTTGCCCGATCAATGAGCCACTATTTTAGGCAATAAGTCAGTAGGTGTTTTTGGCGAGCCGCATTACGATTTAAATGTCCATCTATTTCTGGTCGGTGACACTCAAACCGACTTGGTTTTTCAACAACCAGGAAAGTGACGCATTAAAAAATCAAGTAACTAAATCCCGATGATCGCTGAATCAGTTTACGCTTGGCCTCCTTACATCTTCTCCCCGTAAAGAGTGATGCTAAAAATACCATTGGGGCCGCTGCGAAAATCAGCTATCGCGGCTTGATCCAAGTAGCGCAGCAAGATTTCGTCGGGGATATAAATCATCTTTTCTTTTTGTAGGGTCACATTGACGAATCCGGCCGCTGTTACGTAGCCAAGGTAGGTATCTTTGGCAATGGCCCCCGACACGCAGCCGGCGTACATCTCGCTCGCCGCTTGGATGGTGGGCGGGAGTTGGCCCACCAGCACAATGTCCGAAATGCTGAAATGGCCCCCCGGCTTGAGCACTCGGTAGATCTCTTGGATAACGGCTGCTTTGTTGGGCACCAAGTTGATCACGCAGTTGCTCACCACCACATCTGCAAGGTTGTCCGACACGGGCAACTGCTCAATGTCCCCCTGCCGGAATTCCACATTTTGGTAGCCCAGTTTCTGGGCATTGTGTTGGGCCTTGGCGAGCATGGCGGGAGTGAAATCGATGCCAATCACTTTTCCGTGTTCACCGGTTTCGTGCCGGGCAATGAAACAATCGTTGCCGGCCCCGGATCCCAGATCGATCACCACGTCGCCCGGGCGAATGTTGGCAAACTGGGTGGGCAGGCCGCATCCCAAGCTCAGATCGGCCTCGGTCTGGTAGCCGTTGAGGGCCGAGTAGTCGTCTGCCATAATGCTGTGCACCTCGGCGGGGCCGCAGCCCACGGCCCCGCAGCAGGAAGCGGCGTTTTCAGCTTGGGTTTGCAAAGCGATCTGGGCGTACTTTTGGCGCACCATTTCCTTGATTTTCTCTTCAGTTTCCATTTTGATTGGGTTGAGAAATTAACAACAATTGCGTTCAATGTGCTGGGCAGTGGTGTGGAACAAAGCCTCAAAAGCTCGGACCATCTCCTTGAATTTTTCAATGTCAAGACAATAACAAACTTTCACGCCATCGATTTCACCGTTGATCAGGCCGAAGTTTTTTAGCTCCTGCAAATGCTGGGAAACCGTGACACGGTTCAACTGGGGGATTTCCTTGGAGATATCGCCCGAGATGCACGCCCTGCGCTCGGCCAATAACTGAATGATCGCCACCCGGGCCGGGTGGGAGATCAATTTGGCGAATTGGGCAACCAATTGTTGATCGATTGGGTAATGGTCTAGCTTGGCTTGCATGCTCTTATTTATTATGTTGCAAACATACTTCATATTTTTGGCAAACCAAACATTTTTTGGTTTTTATTAAAAAAAGCCCAATTAAATTTGTTTGTTACTTTCTCAGCCCGTATTATTGCAGTACAAATCTCCATGTAGGCTGTTCAGTCTCTCCATTAGAGAACAAACGAGCGCCGCGTTTTGGTCAAGTTTCTTTTTTTTGATACAAATCATCTTTCCCGACCCTTTATCAGTTTGATTGCTGCGCTGTGTCGTCCATTGTCTCCAATTGCTAATTTTATCATTCGTTTGGTATGTATAACATTGAAGAGTTGAATCTCAAACTCTTGTCTGAGTTAAAACAGATCGCAGAAGATCTGGAAATTAAAAATGTTGGTAAATTTGCGAAAAGGGACCTCATTTATAAAATTTTAGATCAACAAGCTGTTTTGCCCGAGAGCAAGCTTCCAGCAAAAAAAACAGTTGATGCCCCCGTTATTGAACCGATTGAGGAAAAACCTGTCCTGAAGCGCGATGCCCCCATTGTTGAACCAATTGAGGAAAAGCCTGTCCTGAAACGTCGCGAACGTGAGGTGCCTCCCGTTGCCAAGAAAGTGGAACCAATTGACAATGAAGCGGATATCGATCGCCGGCCCCGGGTAAAGCGCGAGAATGTGAAGCCTAGCGGAAAAAGGATCCAAGAAGTACCCCGAGCTCTACAGTTTGATGAATTGGACGACGAACTGGTTGCCAGCAGTGACTTCATTATTGATGCCACTTCATTTACTGGGGATGAAACGCCTACGGGTGAAGGCCCCAAAGTGGAAAGCCCCAATGCGCCGGTCGTGATTTCCAATGATTTTGTGCCCGAATTGTCTACGCCGCTGGTTGAGCCAAAGCAAGAACCCCAGCCACAAGTCCAGCCCCGGGAGCGGGAAATGAATTATCCCCAGCGCGGCCCCAAAAAATCGGTACGTGATTTCGACGGGGTGATCCTTAATGAAGGCGTGTTGGAAATCATGCAGGACGGTTATGGGTTCCTCCGCTCATCGGATTACAACTATTTGGCCAGTCCCGATGATATTTATGTGTCGCCATCGCAGATCAAACTCTTCGGCCTAAAAACTGGGGACACGACGCGGGGCCAGATCCGCCCCCCCAAAGAGGGCGAGAAATACTTTGCCCTGCTGCGGGTGGAAAGTGTGAACGGGAAAACGACGGACGAAATCCGTGACCGGGTACCGTTTGAATACCTCACGCCGCTGTTTCCCAACGAGAAATTGAACCTCCAGTACAAGCCCAATGCCTATTCTACCCGGATTGTGGACTTGTTCTCGCCCATTGGCAAGGGCCAGCGCGGGATGATAGTGGCCCAGCCCAAAACGGGCAAAACTATGTTGCTTAAAGAAATAGCCAATGCGTTGGCCAAAAACCATCCCGAAGTCTATTTGCTGGTGCTGCTCATCGACGAGCGGCCCGAGGAAGTGACTGACATGGCCCGTAGCGTGAACGCCGAGGTGATTGCGTCCACGTTTGACGAGCAAGCCGATCGCCACGTAAAGGTGGCCACTATTGTGCTGGAAAAAGCCAAGCGGATGGTCGAGTGCGGTCACGATGTGGTTATTTTATTGGATTCAATTACCCGGTTGGCCCGGGCCTATAACACTGTAGTGCCGTCCTCGGGCAAGATTTTGTCGGGTGGGGTGGATGCCAATGCCCTCCACAAACCCAAACGCTTCTTTGGCGCAGCTCGCAATGTGGAAAACGGTGGATCGCTCACCATCATTGCCACTGCCCTGATCGATACCGGTTCCAAAATGGACGAAGTGATCTTTGAAGAATTCAAGGGCACGGGCAACATGGAACTCCAGTTGGATCGCAAATTGGCCAACAAGCGGATTTTCCCGGCCATCGACGTCCCTGCTTCGGGCACTCGCCGCGATGACTTGCTGCTGGACAAGGAAACGCTTCAGCGCGTGTGGATTTTGCGCAAGTACATGTCGGACATGAACCCCAACGAATCCATCGACTTCCTGCTCAACAACATGAAAGGCACCAAAGACAATGATGAATTTTTAATCTCAATGAACAACTGATCAACTTCCCACCTCCCAAGTAAGAAAACACCCGGCCAGTCAGTTGGTCGGGTGTTTTTCTATTTTCGGTTTTTGGTGTCTATCACAATGGTGACGGGGCCGTCGTTGACCAAGCTCACCTGCATATCGGCCCCAAACTCGCCCGTGGCGATCGGGCGGCCCAGCAGTTGGCCCAACTGGGCGATCATGGACTGGTAAAGGGGAATGGCCACCTCGGGCCGGGCAGCCTCGATGAATGATGGGCGGTTGCCCTTTTTGGTGCTGGCGTGGAGGGTAAACTGGCTGATGAGCAGCACCCCGCCGCCCACATCCAGCAAAGCCAAGTTCATCTTGCCGGCAGGATCACCAAATACGCGAAGGCCCACTATTTTACTGGCCAGCCATTGTACGTCTTCGGGGCCGTCGTCGTGGCCAATGCCCAGCAACACCAAAAAACCGGTACCGATTTGGCCATTGAGTTGGCCGTTGATCCGGACCGAAGCCTCGGATACGCGCTGGATGACGGCAATCATGCAAGTCGGGGGTGAGTGGCAAAGATAAGGGGGCATTTCCAAAAAACACCAGAACAACTTTTGCCCTCTTTGCCAATTCCGGTGCACCCCTTGATCGAAAAACCCAAAACTTGCCTTTATTTGCAGCCAATACTTCCAATTGCCATTTTGAATGATTACGGGCAAATCAGGGAGAGGGGCAATCTTGGCGCGGTGGAGCTCGGCATGAACCCGGGCAGTGCAACAAAATGGCCGAAAACTACTAACTTATGTCAGCGTGCTCGTCGGGTGATGTAAAAAGCGGTGAAACATTGGAACCGCACCTAAAAAGAATGTTCACGGAATTCCTCACTGAAATCAAAGCGGAAGGGTGGTTTGGCAAGGAACGAGAAATGGTAAGCCGGTTTGCATTTACGAAGCTGGTTAAAAATATAGGCTGCTGTGACGAATTGTATGATTCTGGTCAGATAGGCGTTGAGGTAAGGGTAAATCAAGTGATCGTTCCCGGGAAGAAAGAAGTGTGCAAAGACATGGTGATCTGGAAAATCCCTAATCAGACAGCGTGGAGCCAAGTTCCGGTACCACTTTGGGTAATAGAATGGAAGCACGGAAATGGAAAGCCTTCTCAATACGACATTGACTGGTTAAAGCAGTACACTGGATCACACCCCGACTGCTTTGGGATCGCGCTCAATGTGGAGAGCAAGCCGGCATATAGCCTGAAAGCGGTTTTGCTGAAACAAGGGGAAATAGTGGATGCCAATTGGGTATGCAAATAGAAAAATATGCCACTTATTGTGCAATTGTCAGTGCCTGTGCGTTGCTACTGTACTAACGTTAACGATATCCATGATGTACCTAATAGCCGATAGTGGCGCCACCAAAACGGCTTGGCGGTTGATAGATGGCAACGGGCAGATCACCCAAGCCATCACTGCTGGCCTCAGCCCTTATTACCAAAGCGAAGCCGAGATAGTGGCCGAGCTGAACACCGCATTGCTGCCCACGCTGGGGTTGCCAGCAACGGACGAAGCTCAAGTGCACCGGATTTATTACTACGGCACTGGCTGTGCACGCCCCGAAAAGGCGGCGGTAGTGGCTGCGGCCTTGCACCAAGTGTTCCCCGAAGCTTTGATCGAGGTACACCCCGATTTGCTGGGCGCGGCCCGGGCCTTGTGCGGAAACGAGCCGGGCATCGCCTGTATTCTGGGCACCGGTTCAAACGCCGCCCTCTATGATGGGCAATGGCTCACCTCGACGGCCGCTAGCTTGGGCTTCTGGCTCGGTGACGAGGGCAGTGGGGGCCACTTGGGCAAGCAACTGGTGATCGATTACCTAAACGATGACCTACCCGCTCCCCTCCGGGCTCAATTTGAGCTGCGGTTCACCACCAGCTACGCCGAAATCATGGATCGGGTATATTCCCAGCCGTTTCCCAGCCGTTACTTGGCTTCGTTTGCCAAGTTTGTGTTCGACCATTTGCGCGAGCCTTATTGCTACCAATTGGCCTACCAAAGTTTTGCCGCCTTTTTTGATAAACGGGTGAGCAAATTTCCCGATCACCAAAACTACAAAGTCCATTTTACGGGATCGGTGGCGTTTTATTACGCCAATGTGCTGCGCCGAGTAGCGGCAGATCGGGGCATAGTGGTCAAAAATATTTTGGAAGAACCGGTAGCGGGTTTGGTGCTCTACCACCGAAGCACCGGCGACGTGCCTTGATCGGGACATGACACAACCGTTGGTTGACCGGCCAAACTGACGCAAAACCCGTGCTTACATTACAGCGGCCCAACCTGACCGCTGCACTCATCAATTCAGTAAATCCCTAAAGCCAATTATCAACTTGAGGTAACCCAATTTCTGTGCTCTATACTTCATTCACGCCCGACCATGTAGAGGCTGGGCTCGACGAGGCCGGCCGGGGCTGCTTGGCTGGGCCAGTAGTGGCGGCCGCGGTCATATTGCCCAAAGACTACCAGCACCCACTGCTCAAAGATTCTAAAAAACTGACCGCCAAGCAGCGGGAAAAGTTGCGCGGGGAAATTGACCAAGTCGCCATTGGGATTGGCATAGGTTTAGCTTGGCCCGCCGAAATTGACCAGATCAACATTTTGCAAGCCTCGATCACGGCCATGCACCGCGCCGTGGCCCAGTTGCCATTGGCCCCGGAGCTGTTGCTGGTGGATGGTAAATTTTTTCGCATCTACCCGGGCATTGCGCACGCGTGCATTATCCGGGGCGATGGCCTATACCTGTCCATTGCGGCCGCCTCGATAGTGGCCAAGACTCACCGCGATCAGTTGATGCGCGTGCTGGCCGAGCAATACCCCGAATATGGATGGGCCCACAATGCCGGCTACCCCACATCTGCCCACTATCAAGCCATTGCGCAGTTTGGGGAGACTCCCCTTCACCGGCAGAGCTTTCGGCTGCACTGATCCCATGCCCTACAGATCTTTGAGTACGCCACTGATGCCCCCATCGATCTGAATGTTGGCCCCGTTGATGAACCCAGCCTTTTCGGAGGCCAGAAACACCGCCACCTCGGCCACCTCGTCGGGCTGGCCGATGCGGCCCACGGGATGGATCTCGTTGAGCTTCACATAGTCACTTTCATTGGCAAAGCCCGCCCGCAGCATGGGGGTCTCGATGGCCGCCGGGCTAATGGCATTGACCCGGATCCGGCCCGCCAGATCGATGGCCAATGATTTAGTGAGGCCCACCAAAGCCGATTTACTGGTGGCATAGGCCACAAAACGGGGTTTGGTCAGTTGGTGGTGGATGCTGGCCACATTGACCACCGAGCCGTGGTTTTGTTCCAACTGGAACAATAGGCCCTGCGTGAGCAGAAAGGGAGCGGTGAGGTTTACGTTCATGGTCGTGTTCCACTGGTCCAGGGTCAGGTCGTCGGTGGGATTGAGCAATTGTTCGGCTGCATTGTTGACCAAGACCATGAGTTGGCGATCTCCAATGAGGCGGTTCAAGTCCTCAAATACCGATTGGCGGAAAGCGTCATCCGTACAGAGGCGGTTGAG
>JAYUVL010000062.1:0-3123 GCA_043754075.1 Cytophagales bacterium
AGGGGGCTCACCAAGGAAATAATGGACAAGCCTTACAAAGATGTACGCGATTTCTTAGAGTCCCTTCGCCGGGAAGAAAAGTACTGTTTTTTTTACAATCATTACATTGAAACCGCTACCATGCTATTTTTTTCCTTTGAGTACCGGGCCAAGCGCTATCAGTATTTTTTTAACAAATTGAGTGGCCAGACATGGCTGGGCAATGGTTATCGAGCCGATTTGGGATTGGGCGGCCTGGAGTTGCCCGCCAATTATGAGTATCACCACAATCCGCAAGGCTACGGGGAGCATGGCATCTTCTATGTCATCGAACCCAGCAACCTGATTACTGCCATTGACTCGCTCACAACCGGCTTGGGGGCCGGCGATCTGGCCAAGTTCAAAGCCACCAGCTTGGGGAAATTGAGCGGAGAACTTAAACCTGACGGAAACCCGTTGCTCCTCTATGCCGAATTTAAGCGTTAGTATCTCTTTGGGAGCACTGCTCTGTTTCATTGCGGCTTGCCAAACTTCTCCGCAATCGGAAATCAAATTGTTGGAAGCCAGCAATAAGCGATTAACCGAAACCGTAGATAAATTGGGAGTTAAGCTTAGCTTATTTGTACAAATTGCAGGGCACAGAAATGAATGCTGCTGAAATCGTCATTTTTAATGGACAAACGCTTACTTTAGGCAGCTATTTTAAGGATAAACCTCGCTCATTGGTTTTGTATATTCCTGCCCATGTGTGCGGGGATTGCTACACTAAAGTTCTTCAATTTCTTAATCTTTCGTTGTCCGAAAATAGTAAACTTGCCGACGTTGAGGTCGTCACCATTACTGGCCTTTCTGAATGTAGGAATTTACTAAGGGGAAAGGCTAATTATCCCCGGCAAATTCTTTGCAAACCACACCGCACTTCCCTGTTTGACAGCCTTACCGTTGACCAGCCGGTCATTTTATATACCGACAGTTCTCTTCTAGTGAGGTCGGTTTATCTTGTGGACAATACTGATTTCGGCGATTGAGCAGATTTTTTGTCACCAAAATAGTCCCAATCTCCTGCTCTTGATCGCAGACATGACGAGTAATCGACGATAAAATTTTTGATCGGTGAAGTAAAAAAGACCAAAAAAGCCAACTAGGACAATTTTGAGCGCTGGGGTTTGCTATCTTTGTGATTATCGTTAGGCCAATGTTCCGATTCCTCTTCGCCCGCCCCATTGCCCTCAACGAAGGCACTCTACCACAAGATGTTCACCTTGGCCAAAAAGGCTCAGCAACGCAAAAAAACAAGGGTACTGGCACCATTTTTCTTTGGGCGGTGTCTTTCGTCAGATCAATGCCTACTTTTGGAGTGCCCAAAAAAATATTGGCTTCATTAACAATTTTTAACAAAATAAATTAGGAATTGTGGGGAGGGGGGATTTAGGTTTGTTGCGACAGTTCACTCTTAAACTTTCATGTCTTATGAAAACAAAATTGAAGAAATTGGGACATCTCACGCTACTTGCCCTTGGTGTTGGATTGGCGTATTTCGAGTCTCCAAGCGAGACCAAGGCACAGACTGGAAGTTGTGTCTGCTATTTTAGTCACAGTGGTGGTTGTAGTACAGGGGGTAGTGAGTGTTGTGCGGCGTGTGATAGCGGTGCACCAGTTGTTAAACCAAAATACTGAACCAAGCCCAAGATCACTTGTGCAAGCTTGCCTGGTGCTAGGGCAAGCTTGCATAGTAAGCCTACCCTAGATTATGGATACCAAAAAAATTGTCAAGTCAATGCTTCTGTTGTTGGCCACGGGATCGTTTGCCATTGCCTGCACCACCACCCCGGAAAAAACAAGCGGAGAACCGCCAGTACTGGTCATCTCCAACCACCGGTTGACGCTACCCCTGGACAGCAATACGGCCAATTACACCCATTTCCTGTCGCTTTATACCAATGCCACAGGCCAGGAGTATTTGGCCTACGCCAGTCAAAATAAACAGGAGAACCGCATCCTATTCTACGCGCTGGCCGATCAGACACTGGCCCAGACCTTGATTAGTGCCACCGAGGGTCCCAACGGGGTGGGGAAGATGAGCGGGTTTTATGTCAAGGATATGGACAACGTTTACGTTGCTTCGCACAGCACCCTGTTCATTGCGCTCGTAAGCCGCGACGGAAGGATAAAACAAAAATTCCCCTACCCAAAAACCGATATTGGGGAAGCCCCCTTTCCAGCAAACGTGTGCCTGAGAAATCCCATCTTGTTTACGGGAGGGCGGCTACTGCTGCCCGTGCTGCCCGATGGCAACTGGACCTACATGACCCAGGCCAGCCTTGACCAGAAGCGCATTTGCCTGGCCATTGACACGGTCAGCAAGTCAGTGGACTACCTGCCCTTTACCTTCCCCAAGGACTATTGGCGGGCGGGCAAGCTAGACCCCATTCACAGTTGGGTCAAGGCGGGCGACCAGTTCGTTTATGCGTTTCTGGGCGACCACCACATTTACGCTACTCCTGACCACCAGCAAGTGGCCAAGCACTTGGCCCAGAGCAAGTTCATCAATAAACTGACCGTTTACCCCAAAAACAAGGATATGGACGTGTACCTGCGATACATGTCCGAAAACTCATTTTACGGCCCCCTGCTCTATGATCCTTACCGGAGGGTATTTTATCGTTTTGTCCATTTAGGGGAAGAAGTGCAAAAAGGCGAGGATCTGACCAAGCGGGGACAGTTTCCGCCACTGGTCAGCATCATGGTGCTGGACGAGGACTTCAAGGTGCTGGGTGAGGTCAAACTGCCCCGGCGGCGGTTTGCCACCAACAATGCCTTTGTGGCCCGCGCTGGCCTGTACCTCTCCGATGCCCACCCCGACAACCCCGACCTCAACGAAGATGTGCTCTCCTACACGTTGTTCACCTTGGCCGAGAAGGCTCAGTAAATTATTGTTCCTTGGCTGGTGGCTGCTGGCCGCTTGCGCGGAAGGTGGCCACCCGGCCAACGGGCCAGTGGGCGAGGCACTGGCCACGCTGGGCCATGAACTGGACCCCGAAGCCCAGTTCCTGATGCTGATCCCGCTGGAGGGTTGCGGCAAGTGCGCCGAGGCTTGCACCGCCTTCTCCAAATTGCACCTTGGCAACCGGAAAATCGTGTTCG
>JAYUVL010000063.1:0-11394 GCA_043754075.1 Cytophagales bacterium
GCCATTTGGCCGGGCTTTATCGTGCGCAATGGTTAAAATGGGCCGCCAAAACGGTGGCGAAACTGATTGGGCCTTGTGGCTACATTATTACTCGCCACAAGGCCCCAATCGGGCTGACCAGTGCAGCGCTGACTCAAGCTTAACAGAGGTGTTAGATCACTTTGGGCACTCGGAAAAACGCCCCGTCGTGCAGTGGGGCATTTTCCAGTCCTTGTTCGCGGGAGAGCATATTGGCCACCACATCTTCGCGCAAGGCATTAATCTCTTGGGTCAAGTGGGTGAGCGGAGCCACCCCGGTAGTGTCCAGCTCGGAGAGCTTCTCCACCCAAGTGATGATGCTGTTCAGGCTGTCTTTCATTTTCTGCTCGTCTTCCTCGGCAAGCTCCAACCGGGAAAGGTGGGCGATCTTGCGCAGCGTTTCGGTGTCTAAGTTCATGGGGCACAAAAAAGAGTTGGTTCAACAAATGATGGCGACACTATTTTGCTTTCTCGCCATCTAGGCTGTTATTGAGCAAGTTGATGTCGGGCAACATTCCATCCGGGTCGATCACGACCGACTTGATCTTACTGGTGCTGTTGTGGTGGAATTTCCACGCATTGCCCCGCATCCAAATCTCAACGGGCAGTTCCACGCGCAATTTCTGACCGTTGGTCTCGGTGAT
Source organism: Cytophagales bacterium (assembly GCA_043754075.1). GTDB lineage: Bacteria > Bacteroidota > Bacteroidia > Cytophagales > Thermoflexibacteraceae > JALONO01. The sequence goes on from JAYUVL010000063.1 coordinate 663, forward strand.
TTCAATGGTGAGAGGCATGGGCAGTCCGCCCTTGTTCAAAATGGTGATGTCGGCTCCTTGTGCTGGGCCAGCATCAGAATAATTAATGCCATCGACGGCCAAGTCCAAGAAGGCATTGGAGTAGAACCAGCCCCGCCAAAACCAATCCAATTCCTCACCCGCTGCATTTTCCATGCAATTGAAAAAATCCACCGGGGTGGGGTGTTTGTAGGCCCATTGCTGGATATAATACTTGAACGCCCGATCAAACCGCTCTTGGCCCAGAATGTACTCGCGCAGGAGAAACAGGCCAAGAGCGGGTTTGTAATAGGCCGTGATCGCCAAGTTGTTGGGGCGCACAACATCGGGGTAGGTCTCGATGCTCTCGCGGGTCTCGCTGGCGAAATAAGCCGCCAGAAGTTTTGCCATGTTCGCTTCTTGATAATACTCCCCCTTGTTAAATTCCTTGGTGCTGTAAATATTGATGAAGGTGTTGAACCCTTCGTCCATCCAAGGGTGGAGCCGCTCATTGTTGCCCACTATCATCGGGAACCAGTTATGGCCAAACTCGTGGTCGGTCACGCCCCAAAGCCCGTCCTTTTCGGCCTCGGCGGCACAGAATGAAACCCCCGGGTATTCCATTCCCCCCACTATTCCCGCCACATTGACTGCCGCCGGGTAGGGATATTCGTACCACATCCGCGAATAGTGTTCAATGGCTGCTTTGGTATATTCTGTGGATCGGCTCCACTTTTTGTTGCCATAGCTTTCGGCCGGATAGACCGACATGGCCACCGCCGTTTTGCCGCTGGGCAGGTTGATGCGGGCCGCGTCCCAGATGAACGATTTGGAAGCTGCCCAAGCAATGTCGCGGGCATTTTGCAACTTAAAGTGCCAAGTGAGCTTGCCGCTTGTTTTGGCGTACATCTTGGCTTCACCAATTTCGGTCCGGCGCAACAATACGACTGTTTCATTACTGTTTTTGGCCGCCTCGTAGCGCTGGTACACTTCGGGCGACAATACCTCCTTGGCGTTGACCAACTCGCCCGATCCCGCCACAATGTGGTTGTAGAGAGCGGTGATTTTGTAATCAAAATCACCATACTCTAAATAAAATTCGCCCGCGCCCAAATAAGGCTCGATGTTCCAGCCCTTGATATCATCATATACGGCCATGCGGGGATACCATTGGGCCAATTCATATATAGTGCCGGCCTCGGCGGCAAACTGGCCCATGCGATCGGCCCCAAACCTGGGGATTTTGAACCCAAAATCAATCTGGAGCGTCACCTGTCCACCTTTTGCCGCTACTGGAGTGGGAAGCCATACCTGCATCCGCGTATCGTTGACAAAGTAATTGACAGCAGTCGCATTAATCGCCACTGTTTTGATCTCCAGCCCGCCGTCACGGTCGCCCATCCAGCGACGACTGGCCAAGTTCATACTTTTGGTGCCGCGAGAATCGGCCTTGAACTTGTTTTGGTCCAACTGGAGCCAAACAAAGGGAAGGGGCAACGGGCTGTTGTTAGTATAAGTAATGCTTACTGTTCCACTCAGCCGGTTGGCTTGGTCGTCCAACTCAGCCGCGATGGTGTAGTCGGCCCGGTTTTGCCAGTAAAGCTCGCCCGGTACGCCCGAAGCGGCCCGGTATGGATTGCCCTGAAACTCAAACAAGGGGGCAAACAATGGATAGTTATTGTTGAGCGGATCTTGGGCCAAGGCAGCACAACCAGCAAAGAGCGCAAAAAAGGTGTAAATAAATTTGAACATTTGAATAGCAAAAGGTTATATGATACAAGTTTTATATAGCTCACCGTAAATTTTCGCGTTCTTTCCATGCGGGTGAACCACCTATCGCCCAAAAATTTATGAATTACTTTGGCTGGCTTTGTAGCAAAGTTAGGAGTTATTTCTTTCCTTTCCGCCAAAGTTCCCTTTCGCCATGACCAAGCAACAAATTTGGGAAGCCATCCAACGAAAACAATCCTATTTGTGTGTAGGGCTAGATCCTGACTGGCAAAAGATCCCGGTACACTTGCAGGGCAGTCCCGATCCGATCTTTGAATTTAACAAACAAATTATTGACGCGACCGCCGATTTTGCGGTGGCTTATAAGCCCAATTTGGCTTTTTACGAAAGCCTGGGCCCAGCCGGTTGGGAAAGCTTACAAAAAACGTTGGCCTATATCCCGCCGGGCATGTTTACCATTGCCGATGCCAAGCGGGGTGATATTGGCAATACTTCGGCTCTTTATGCGCGGGCTTTTTTTGAAACCATGTCGTTTGACGCACTTACGGTCGCCCCCTACATGGGTCGGGACTCTGTTCAACCTTTTTTGGGCTATCCGGGAAAATGGGTGATTCTGCTGGCCCTCACCTCCAATGAGGGTAGTCAAGATTTTCAGCAGTCGGTGCTTCTTGCAGATGGCCAGCCACTTTATACCTCCGTCATTCGGGTGGCCCAAACGTGGGGCACTGCTGATCAACTGATGTTTGTGGTGGGGGCCACACACCCTCAAGCCTTTGCCGAAGTGCGCCGGTTGGCCCCGGAGCACTTTTTGCTGGTGCCCGGTTATGGCGCTCAGGGTGGCGATCTGGCCGAAGTTTCACGGTTGGGCCTCACCAAAACGGGCGGCCTATTGGTCAACGCTTCACGGGGAATCCTGTATGCTTCCTCGGGGATCGATTTTGCGCAGGCGGCCCGGTTAGAGGCCCAATCCATTGCCCAACAAATGAATACCTACCTACAACTTTATTGTTAGATGTCCGCCAAACGTTATTTTATCACCGCCATCGGGACCGACAGTGGCAAGAGTGTGATCAGTGCCATCGTGACTGAGGCCCTGCAAGCTGATTATTGGAAGCCCGTACAATCGGGCTTGCCCCGCGACACCAAGTTTGTCCGATCGCTGGTCAGCAATGCACAAAGCGTCTTTCACCCGGAGGCTTATCGGTTTACTGAGCCCGTCTCGCCCCACGAAGCAGCCAAGCTGGACGGGGTGGAGATAGATTTCGACCAAATCAGGCTGCCAGTCACTGCCAATGATCTGGTGATCGAGGGGGCAGGGGGGCTGCTGGTGCCGCTCAACGACCAACATTTTGTGATCGAGTTGGCCGATAAATTTTCGGCGGAAATTATACTGGTGGCCAATCTGTATTTGGGCAGTATCAACCACACTTTGCTATCGGCCCATGAGTTGAGCCGTCGGTTGCCCTACAGCAATTTTACCGTAAAAGGCATTATTTTCAACCAATGCCCCAACCCCGAATCGGAGCGGATCATCCAGAAACATTGCCCTTTCCCCTGCTTGCTGCGAGTGGACAGGGAAGCGGCGATCAACCCAGCCATGGTTTCCCATTACGCGCAATTGTTGAGGGCAAAGTTGGGCATTTGACCCACCCAGCCTTAACATCGATGATCAAAAGTTTGGGGTTTGGCTGTTTGCAGGACTTGGCCAGCCGGGTGGCTACACTTGTTTCCAAAACCGGATAATGTCCCGCACTTGGTTGAGAAACTGGGCATCTTCTGAGAGCCGGGCAATGGTGCTCTCCGCTTTTCGGATCACCTGCTGGTGCTCGGCGGCGTTTTCAACCCGCAGATCTTGGATCGAGACCTTCAGCTCGTGCAGGGCATCTTCCAAATATTCCGTTCGCGCCATCTGAGTGCTGATAAGCGAATGCTGGTCGTTGACATCCAGATTTCGGGCGACCGATCTCAGGAGATCGTCCATAGTGTCAACTTTTTGGCGCAATTCATACACATCGTCGCGAGGGTAGCGGATTTCTTGGCGGATGCTGGCCAAGCGCGCCACTACATACTCGTACATGCGGATGAGTGGGCGCAAAAAGGTGAGCAACAGCGCTACTCCGGCCGCCCAATAACCCAGCGGGGTAAGGTTAAGGTAGGCCATGAGGGCGAGGCCCAATGCAGTGACCAAGTGGAGCCCAATGGCCACTTGACGATAGCGATTGGCTATTTTGGTAGCATAAGCCACATCTTCGGCCCTTACCTTGATGTTTTTCTGCGCCGAAGTTTTGGCATCTTCCACCAGCGCTTTGGCGGCAAAGTGCATGTTCCACGGGATGGTCACGGTGGCCAGCAGCCACCAAAAAATGGCAATGCCCGTTAGCCAGTCCACTAGGTCGCCCATCGGGATCTGCTGCCAACGCAATAGGGCATATACCCCAATGATGAAAAAGGTGACAGTGGCCAGCGAGGGCAAAAAAGAGCGTGATGACATGAGGCTTTTCTAGTTAGTGAAATAATGCTCAAATGTGCTCAAAAAAAAGCATTTGATCACCAACCGCCTATGATAACTGGTGACGGGTAACGGATACCACCCCTTCAATGGCGGCCAATTCACTGATCATTTTGTCCAATTGAGCAGCATCGCGCACGGCCAACGACAAATTGCCTTCGAACACGCCGGCCCGGGTATCAAACGAGAGGGCCATGATGTTGATTTTTAACTGGGCCGAAATGAGCCTTGTCACATCGCTGACCAGCCCCATGCGATCGGTGCCCAGCACTTTGACACTGATTTCAAACTCCTCGGCGGTATCATTGGCCCATTTGACCCGCAAGATCCGGTCCCCGTATTTGGCCAAAATGTGGGTTGCATTAGGGCAATTGACGCGGTGGATCTTGATCCCTTTAGAGGTGGTGGTGACCCCAAAGATCTCGTCGCCGGGGATCGGATCGCAGCATTTGGAGAGTTCATATTTGATGGAATCGTTCAAGCCGCCGATCAAGATAAAGTCATCCCCTTTTTTGGCTGATTTTGGGGGCTTCGTTGCCTCGTTGACGGGCACCGGGGCTGGGGCTGGGTTGGCCGATGGTTCATTGAACCGTTTGATCATGTTATGGGCAATGATCCCCTTGCTAATCTGATAAAACAGGTCTTGCTCCGACTTGACCCCAAAAAAAAGCATCATTTGGGTATAAACTTGTGGCGAAGGCTCGATCTTCATTTGCCGGAGCTTACGTGCCACCACTTCCTTGCCTTCATTGGTGACTTTGCGCTTGGTTTCCTTGAGGTATTCCTTGATTTTGGTACGGGCCTTGGAGGTGACCACAAACTTGAGCCAGCCATCGTTGGCCTTGGCTTTGCTGCTGGTCAAAATTTCCACTTGATCCCCGTTGCGGAGGGAGAAATTGAGCGGCACCAGTTTTTGGTTTACCTTGGCCCCCAAACAGTGGGCCCCTATTTCGGTGTGGATGTCAAAAGCGAAATCAAGTACTGTGGCCCCCAGTTGGAACGTGCGCAGCTCACCCCTGGGCGTGAAGACAAAGACCTCTTCGGCAAATAAATTGCGCCGGAAATCTTCAATAAACTCCAGGGCGGTGATATCCTTGTTCTCCAGCGTCTCGCGCACCCGCTTGAGCCATTCCTCGATCCCCTGCTCGATGTTGATCGCATTGTTGCGCTGCTGTTTGTACTTCCAATGGGCGGCCAAGCCTTTTTCGGCGATCTCGTCCATGCGCACAGTCCGGATCTGCACTTCCACCCACTGGCCAATGCCGCTCATCACAGTGGTGTGGAGCGACTCGTAGCCGTTGGCCTTGGGCAGGCTTACCCAATCGCGCAATCGGCTGGGGTTGGGTTGATAAAAATCGGTGACCACCGAATAGGCAAACCAACAGTCCGCTTTTTCGCGTTCGGGCGGGGAATCCAAAATGATCCGGATGGCAAACAGGTCGTACACCTCTTCAAAAGCGACATCTTGCTTAACGATCTTGGTGTAGATGGAGTGGATGGACTTGACCCGGTGCTTGACTTCAAACTTGAGCCCGTGTTTGGTCAGGGCGTTCTCGATTGGTTTGACAAAGTCCCGCACAAACCGATTCCGGGCCGGCTCGGTTTTTTTGATTTTTTTGACAATTTCGTTATACGTCTCGGCATCTGAAAACTTGAGGCACAGGTCTTCCAATTCAGATTTGATGGCGTACAGGCCAAGCCGGTGGGCCAGCGGCGCGTAGATAAACTCGGTTTCCGACTTTATTTTGAGCTGTTTCTCGCGGGACATGCTCTCTAAGGTGCGCATGTTGTGCAGGCGATCGGCAATCTTGACCAGCACCACCCGGATGTCCTCGGAGATGGTGAGCAGCATTTTCCGATAGTTCTCCGCTTGGGCCGAGGTGCCATTGTCCACAAAGGCCCCTTTGATCTTGGTCAGCCCATCGATGATTTTGGCCACCTTGATGCCAAACTGGGCCTCGATATCTTTCAGTTCACACTCAGTATCTTCCACCACATCGTGGAGCAGGGCACATATAATAGAGGTAGCCCCCAATCCCATTTCCTCGACGGCAATCCGGGCCACCTCCAAGGGATGGAAGATGTACAACTCCCCTGATTTGCGCCGCACCCCCGCATGGGCTTCCATGGCGAGCAAAAATGCTTTTTTTATCCGCTTCGCGTCATCGTCCTTGAGCACAGGCCGGGCCGAGCGCAGGATATGGGCATACTGGCGCAAAACCTCGCCCCATTCGGCCAAGCTGATCTTGTATGTATTAGCCGAAGGTGAATGGGAGGAGACTGCACTTTTGGTAGGTTCGGTTTTGGCCAAGGGGGCATTTGAGTCCGCTGGCTCATAGGAATTTGCCTTATCACCACCGTCAATGGGTTCAAGGACAGCATGGCCCAAATCGTCTTTTAGCATATTCACAATGAATGTTTCACGTAAAAAATTGATCTACCGATTGTTGTTCCCGAAAACCTGCCTAACTTTGCCAGCGAAATGCGCGGATGTGGCGTAATTGGTAGCCGCACTAGACTTAGGATCTAGCGCCTTCGGGCATGGGGGTTCGAGTCCCTCCATCCGCACTTCACCTTTGTTGTTGGTCACGCGTTAGTTATCAAAGTTTACGGCCTCAGCCTTTAACCCGTTGAGTTTTTTTTGTCGGGCAACCAGCCGAAATACGGTGTTTCCCGCTCCACTTATTTACCGAAGTTGTTGGACAATAAAATTTAAGACCTTGGAAATTACTTTAGAAAAAAGCGATGCCCTCAATGCCTTGATTAAAGTTAGATTAAGTGAGGCAGATTACCAAGAAAAAGTCGAGAAAAAAATTAAAGACTATGCCAAAAAGGCAATGATCAATGGTTTTCGTCCCGGCAAAGTGCCTTCAGGCCTTATCCGCAAGATGTACGGCAAGTCTATCAAGGTAGAATATATCAATGACTTGGCCTCCAATTCTTTGATAGAATACATCAAAACCAATGGTTTGAGCATCCTTGGTGGCCCACTCTTGAACTTCGATGACGAGGCCGCCAAAATTGATTGGGAAAGCCAAGCCGAATTTGAGTTCAAGTACGATATTGGCTTGCGTCCAGAATTGTCGCCGGTCATTGGTCCCCAGATCGTGCTCACTGCCTACCAAATTCAAGTTGATGACGAGGCGGTGACCAAATATATCGATAACCTGACCCAAATGCAACAAGCCCAGCACAAGCAGGTGGAATCAGTGGTGGATAAGTCAGTCACGATTTATGGCCCTTTGATGACCGCCAGTGGCGAACCCGTGGAAATACCCGCAGTTGTCTCTGGTTTGAACGAGGAAAACCAGCCAACCCCCACTATTTCAATAATGGGCAAAGAAAGCAAAGACTACGGTGTAATAGAATTGGCCACACTGGATGAGGTACACCACGAAATATTTTTGGGCAAGCAAAAAGACGAACAAGTGACGTTCGACTTGCGCACCTTGTTTCCCACCGATGATGAAGTAGGAGAGTTCTTAGGGTTTCAGCCCGAGCGCGTGGCCGGTTTGCACGGGTCATTTGTGTTGACACTGGAAGACATGCGATCCAAGTTGCCTTTGGTGATGGATCAAGCCTTTTTTGACCGGGTCTTGGGTGCTGGCAAAGCCACCAACGAAGAAGAATTTCGCGAAGTCATCAAAGCCATTTTGGTCCGTAGGTATGACATTTTGACCAAGGACCTGCTGGTTGTGGCGTTTCAGGATGAAACCAAAAAAGCGAATCCCGTTGAGTTGCCCAGAGAGTTTTTAAAGCGGTGGTTGGCCGCCAACAAGGAGATTGGGGCCGAGCAGGCTGAAAAAGCGTTTGCCCAAATGGAGGAACAATTTGAGTGGGAGATCCTGCGCAACAGTTTGGCCAAAAGCTATAATGTGACCATCAGCGACGCGGATGTAATGATTTACCTGCGCGATGCCAGTTTCTTGCAGATCCTCAACATGAACTTTTTGAGCATGTTGAACTTTGAGCAGCGCTTTGCCAATAATATGATGAACGACAGCGAGGATCAATCAAAAGTAGATTCGTATTACTCCATTGCCCTGACCTACAAACTGTTTGATGCCCTTCGCGACCAATTGACCATCGAGGAGAAAAGCATCACCGAAGCAGAATTTATTGCTTTGAAGAGTTAGGGACAGTTCTAGAATTTCATTTTGCACCCTAATAAATCCAAGAGCGCACCTGTCCATTGACGGTGCGCTCTTGGTTTGTGGGCCATGCTTGGGCCTATTCTTCTTCGCCGAAATACTCAACAAAGTTCTTGGGGGTTTCCACCAGCGTCAAACTGTGAAGCTTGGCATTGGGGGCCGCTTGGGCGATCTTTGGAGCGAGAATTTTCCAAAATTCCATGACCAGCACCTCACAACTGGCCATTTTGCCCGCCAAAAAGTCAACGTCCAAGTTCAAGTTTCGGTGATCCACCCTATCGATCACTTGCGTTTTGACCAAATCGCCCAATCGCTTCAGATCAATCACAAACCCGGTGTCTGGATCGGGTTTCCCCTTTACCATTACGGTGAGTTCGAAGTTGTGCCCGTGCCAGTTGGCATTGGCGCAGGGTCCGAAAACTTCCTCGTTTTTCTCCTTGCTCCAGTTGGGGTTATATAATTTGTGAGCTGCGTTAAAATGTTCTTTCCGACAAACGTAAACCATGATCTTGTAAGTTCTACTAAAAAACGCGCAAAGGTAGGCAGTTTTGGCGGCTGGTGATTCTCATGGTCACTTTTCTGATGACCGCCAAGTGCCGGGGCTGGGATGTTCGGGGATTTTGTTTGTTCAGGCTGCACTTTTTTAGTAAACTACTTGAAGTAAATCAATGTGACAAGGTTGGTTATTCGACCCAATGGAGTTTGAGCATGTTGGTCCGGCGATTATCTGCCATTGGGGTGGTGGCTGTGCTAATAAACAAATCTCCCGGTTTGAGCAGTCCAGCCTTCACCAAAATTTCTTCTGTGGCGGCCAACGTTACCCGGGTACTGATAAATTTGTCATAGTAGAAACAACGAACCCCCCATAACAAGTTCAATGAAGTAAGTAATAGCTTATTTTCGGTAAAAACAAAAATGTTTGATTTTGGGCGCCGGCTGGACAGTTGGAGTGCGCTGTAGCCCGATTTGGTGATGCAGATGATTCCTTCGGCCCCCGTCATTTCGGCCAACCGACAGGCTGAGTGGCTGATCATGTTGGCACTGTAAATGTTTTTGTTCTCTTGCTTCTCCACAAAATGATATTTGTTATAGATGTCCTGGTTCTGTTCAGCAGCAGCTACAATGCGCACCATGGCCCGCACGGTCTCGAGGGGGTATCTACCGCTGGCAGTTTCGGCGCTCAGCATCACAGCATCGGTACCATCCATAACTGCATTGGCCACGTCATTGGCCTCAGCGCGGGTGGGGCGCGGGTTGACAATCATGCTTTCCATCATTTGGGTGGCCACAATAACGGGTTTGGCCGCCAAAATGCACTTTTTAATAATGTTTTTCTGGGCCAAGGGGACATCTTCCATGGGCACTTCCACGCCCAGATCGCCGCGGGCCACCATCACGCCGTCGGTTGCGGCCACGATGCTATCAATGTTGCGCAAGGCGTGGGGCGTTTCCACTTTGGCAATTATTTTCGTTACTTTGCCATATTCGGTTATTATTTTGCGCAATTCAACCAAATCATCGCCATGTCTTACAAACGATAGGGCCACCCAATCCACATTGTTGTTGAGGCCAAACTCCAAGTCTTCCCGGTCTTTGGGGGTGAGCGAAGGTTCAGATACATTGGTACTTGGCAGGTTGATCCCTTTTTTGGACTTTACCAAACCGCCATAAATCACCCGGGTGCGCACTTCGGTCTCGGAGACGGAGGTGACCCGAAGTTCAATATTACCGTCATCGATCAGGATGGGTTCACCCGGGCGCACATCCTTGGCCAGATCATAGGTAGAGGTAAACCGTTCCCGGGTGCCGATGCCTTTTTCGTAGGCAATGACCATTTCTTCACCTTCCATGACCATGATGCCATTGTTCTCCACGTCGCGCAACCGAATTTTGGGCCCTTGGAGATCTTGGAGGATGGCAACATTGGTGCCCAAACTGGCATTGAGTTCGCGGATGTGCTCAATTACTTTTTGGTGATCTTCGTGGGAGCCGTGGGAAAAATTGAGCCGAAAAACATCTACTCCCGCATGAATGAGTTCCACCAATTTCTCGCGTGAGCTGGAAGCAGGCCCAACAGTAGCAACAATTTTCGTCCGGTTAATTAAATGATCCATGAGTTTTTCTGCCTAATGATTAATTTGCGTTATTATTTGGGAAATGCTTTTGCATTCACGCAATAATACCTGTAAAACGGTGTAAGTTAGAATTTTTTTCCCTAAGCCCATTCCCAAGCAACCAGTTTTGGCGAAGAATGGGGGTAAGCCAGCTTTCATGCAACCATCTTTTTATCGAATGCTTTTGGCCAAACGAGCGCGGGGTGAAAAAGCCCTGGCCGTTCTCCTTG
>JAYUVL010000064.1:0-14076 GCA_043754075.1 Cytophagales bacterium
CGTGTGTTGGGCTAGTTGTTTGGTCAGTAGCTCGAGGTTTTTGGCCCGCCCTAAGCGCTTGCCCTCAAACAATCCGACCGAACCGCCCGATAAGCTGTGAGACTGACGAATTATTTTTCCATTCAGGGTGATATACGCGCAAGATCGGTCCTCGGGGATTTGGTCTTGGCGATCAAGCAAGATATGAACCCGGCCCAGCAATCGGGCAAACAGGGGGGCATATTTTTCCTCGTGTTCTACCACCGCCAGCGCTGGAATTGACCCAGTGCTAGGGTCGGTAATGGTGGGGGCTGGTTTTTCGTGGGCAAAATCGGCCAGCACAAAAAAATTGGCTTTCCCCTTGCCCGCTTCGCTCAATAGGTCAATCGCTTTTATGGCTTTTTTTTCATCTTGCACTACATAAAAATTCATGTAGGGTTGCAAAAAATTTTCAATAGCCACTTTATACTCCTCGGCACACGTCACAATGTCGGACAAAAGTGGGGTCTCACGAGAAAATCGCGGGGCCTCGCGCAAAAATTTGACTGCTTCGGGGAAGCCTTCCATGCTGTCCACCAGCGACTGGGTCAATTGGAGTTCGTTTTGCAGTGCATCGACTCGTCGGTGCAGTTGGGCCATTTCTTCGCGCAGATGGTCGGCTGCTGCCTGTTCGGCCACGATTCGGGCTTGGAGGGCCGTTTCTTGGTCTTTGAGTTGCTGGAGGTCTGCCGCTTGATCCGCCAGCTGATCGCGCAGATCAGCCAAGCCTTCCGCTAACCGGGCCAAATTATGGGTATGTCCCGAGGCGTCGGCGTGGTTTTTTTCTAGCTCTTGCCGCAGGCCATTGTACTGCATTTGTTTGATTTCCAAAGATTTATTGGCTTGGAACAATAGATCACGCTCGGTTTTGAGGGCGCTGGCCTGCTGGTTGCCTACCCGTTGAAGGGATTGCACCTGCTCTCGTTGGGCATCGAGCGCGGTTTTTAGCGCTGCCAAATGCTGTTCGGCTTCGGCACTTTGGCGTGTTGCTCCTGCTTTTTCCTGTTCCAATATCCGCAGGCGGTTTTCGGTCAGTTCGGCCGTTTGCCGTTCCTCGGCCAATTGTTTGCCCAAAGCAACCTGCCGGTCCTCTAAGTAGCGGAGGCGTTCGTTTTTGAGTTTTTTATCATTTTCATATTGGCGGATTTTGGCCACTTGCTCGTTCAGTTGCCGTTGCTGGGCCGCCAAATCCGTTTCCATCTGCCCAATCCGATCCTTAAAATCGGTCAGCTCGTTTTCTTGTTGGGCCACCAAGTCGGCCAAATCGCGTTTGGTTGCCGTTTCTTGGGTGGCTTGCTGGCTGAGATGGATAAAATTTTCACTCTGTCGGTGAACGATTTTTTTGGCCAGTTCCAAGCTAAATTGCTTATACTCTTCCTTGGTTTTAAAATACCGCTCCGCTTGCTTGGCTTGGCGTTCCAATGATTTGAGGTTTTTCTCGATCTCAAACAGCAAGTCATCCACCCGGGCCAGATCAGCATCGGTTTCCCCCAATTTCTTCAGGGTCTCTTTTTTTCGTAGCTTAAACTTGGAAATTCCGGCGGCTTCTTCAAACAGTTCCCGGCGGGAGTGGTCGGTATCATTGAGCAGGTTGTCCACCATTTTGAGTTCAATGATCGCGTAGCTGTCCGGCCCAATCCCCGTGTCCAGAAATAAGTTATTGATGTCTTTCAAGCGGCAAGTGATCCCATTGAGCAAATACTCGCTCTCCCCAGTGCGGAAATAGCGGCGGCTGATGGTTACTTCGGCATATTCAGCGGGCAAAAGGCCCCGATTGTTCAAAAAAGTTAACGTCACTTCAGCCATTTGGGCGGGTCGACGGTTTTTGGTGCCATTAAAAATCACGTTCTCCATCTTGTCGGAACGTAGGCTTTTGGTGCGCTGCTCGCCGAGCACCCAGCGAATGGCATCCACCACATTGGACTTGCCACAGCCATTGGGCCCAACAATGCCAGTGATGCCGTCGTTGAAACTGATCACTACCTTGTCGCCAAAACTCTTAAAGCCCTTGATTTCCAATCTACTCAGTAACATACTTCCGAACGTCGGTTGATAAAAGCGCAACATCAGCGCAAACCCGCCAAATTTACACTGGAAAAATGGATGTTGTACCGGTGGCGAAGGTCGGCAGCCGGTGGCGGATGCAATTGATAAAATGGCCGTAAACAAGGAAGCGGAATGGCCAAGATCCCCACTTGCGAACAAACGGGATGGCACTGGGAGGCGGTGACCAGATTCGTGCAGAGGCGGCGGGCTTGCTTCGACCGTGTTTCAGCCCCTAAACGATGGCCCAATACGTCCATTGAGGGAGGCAGTACACTCAGTTTAGGTTATAAAAAATGTAGCCAATCTTTTAAATGATAGGTTGAAATTCTAATTTTTGATAAAAATAGTGCACCAATCGGTGTCTATATTCCTCTGTAACACAGAAAAATTTAATGGTTAACGCCGAGCAAAGGAAGGATTATTTTTAGCTTTCCCAAATGCAATGATGAAACAGATAAAGGAAAACTAGTTGATTTTTTATGCTTATCTGGTTGAACTTGCATTGAAAGTGAGATTATGTCTACTTTTTAACTTATTCGTAAAAAATATAAATAACTTGGATAATTGATGGTAAATAACCAAATTTACATCGTACAATACAGCACAAACGAGGTGCAAACAGAAGAAGATGGCGGTTGGTCATCGGGGCAAAGTCGATCAGATGTAGCCCAATGGCTAACAGCTGGTGTGGTATTCAATCTGTCCGGCAGTAGATCTAATTTTTTAAACATCTGATTGTCAAGTGTTTAAGTGTAACATTAATCTTTATCCAACGAAGTCAAATGAAAAAACAAATTGCAGCACTTGTGATAGTGACAAGCTTGTTCTTTACAGCTTGCCAGAATCCACCCCCAACCGATAACAGTGGCAATCCAACAAATGAGGGAACACCCCCCCGGACGGAGGTGAAACTGGCCGACATTCCTTTCAGCATAGCCAAAAATTATTTTGTCAAAAATTCAGTGGCCAGTTTGGACAATCCTAAAATTGAAACGGTAGAGAAATTTGACGAAATATTTGGAATGGCTACCACAATGGGCGAGGACGGTAAACCCACCGAAATTGATTTTGCCAAGCAATATGTGATTGCGGTGGTGCTGCCCGAGACAGATTCATTGAAAACCGTTGTTCCCGTCAGTTTGCAAAAAGATGAGCAAGGGCAGATCACCCTGTCTTACAAAATTGAGGTTGGCCAAAAGCGAACCTTTACCATTGTTCCTAATTTTGCCATTATTGTTAGTAAAGCTGACAGCGGAAATGTAGTTCTGAAAGCGCAAAAATAGCTTTGCTGCCAACAGCGGAGCCGGAGACCCGCGTTGAGGCACTAGCTCCTTCTCCGTGTTAAGGTCCTCAGTTACGGCAAACGCAATTGTTTTGGCGTTTTTGTTAAAGCAGGGGCGCCGCTATTGTTTAGCGGCTGATCCCAGCGGCCAGATTTCAGCTTTGAGCACCTGGGCGCTGCCACCTTCGGCAAAGAAAGCAATCCCTTGACTGTCAGCCTTGGGGAACACCACGTTGGTCATGGCCACCAAGCCGTCATTGGCAAAAACCTCTACCATCGACCGATCCAACAAAATATGGAGGCGCAATTTGCCATCCACCAGTTTGAGCGGAGCCTGATCCAGCGTCGGGATTTGCGAACTGCCCGCCACATTGTCCTTAAAGCTGATCACTCCTGACTTGGCCCGGTCGATGTACAGTTGTTGGGTGGCCACGTCATAGCCGATCAAAGTGGCTTCGCCAGTTCCTTTGAATACCTCGATTCCAAATTTTTGGGCATCGCCGGCCGCTATTTCCACCGAGATTTCCAGCACCGATCCAGCCGCCTGCGGATCCACCGCTAATCCGGCCGCGCCGACGGCCTGATCGGTGATCACCACTGGCGTTTTGCGCAGATCGGCCAATTCTTTGACTGGCCGCTGGATGAGCCGATAACCTTCCGGGGTTTTGCGCAGTGCCAGCGTGCGGGGCACTGCCATGCCATTGCGCCACGGGCCTGTGGGTGTGTGGTTGGCGTAGGCCCAATTGCTCGCCCAGCCCAACAGCACATTGCGCCCGTCGGGCAGGTTGTTGAACCCGATGGCCGCAAAGAAATCTCGGCCATACTCTACGTACAGGGCTTTGTCCTTGGGATTGTCGTTTTTAAACCCCTTGCCATCAAAATTGCCAACAAAATATTGCATTCCCTGATAGCCTTGGTACGGGCCGGCGGAAGAGAGCAAAAAGGCCCATTTTTTCTTGCCGGGTTCGTTTTCTACTGCCAGTTCCACCAGTTCGGGGCATTCCCAAATGATCGCGGTGTTGCCCTCCGGCCCAAACTCGCTCATTTTTGACCAATCCTTGAGGTTTTTGGAACCATAAAACAAGGTTTTTTTCTCTTGTGACAACTGGACGAGCATCACCCATTGTTGGCTGGGCGCGTGCCAGAACACATCGGGATCGCGAAAGTCTTTTTTGCCCAGATCAATGATCGGATTTTTGGCGTATTTGGTCCAAGTGCGCCCTTGATCGTTGCTAAAAGCCAAGTGTTGGTTTTGGGTGTAGTCATCGGGATTTTTGGGGTCGCGGATCCGGTGGGCAGTGTAGAACGCGACCAAGCACGATTTATTGGGAGAAGTACTAAAACCGCTGGCATTGTTGAGATCCACCACTGCACTGCCCGAAAAGATCATGGCCGTATCCTCAGCGATAGCCACTGGCAGGTGTTCCCATTGCATCAGATCTTTGCTCACGGCATGGCCCCAGTGCATGTGGCCCCACACTTTGTCAAACGGGTTGTACTGGTAGAACAGGTGGTATTCGTCTTGATAATAAACTAGGCCATTGGGATCGTTGGTCCAATTTTTTGGCGGGGTGAAATGGAAGTCGGGCCGCCAGTTTTCGGTGGACGAGTCGAGCTGGGCTACCAAAGTGGTATCACTGCCGGCGTTGCTGCCGGTCTTTTGGCTGGGCGAGTCTCCGCAACCCACCGCCAGCAGGGCAGCCAAGCCGAGACAGGCCATTGTAATTTTGTGCATCAGTTTTGGCAATAAAGTTTGAATGGGCCAAAGTAGCAAAAAATTACGGGAAATCGGTTGCCTCCGAGCAATTATTCCGCTTCGGCCGGGATCAAGAAAGTGTAGGATTTGCCCTTGGGCACCACCAGCTTATAATCATCGCTGTTGAGCCACGGATTGTGGATTTTCAGCAATTTGTAGTTGATTTTTTGTTGGAGGGCAAAAGCGGGCAAATCATTGATCGTGGTGTCAATTTGCATGGGTTTGGCCGTGTAGGGCTTGTAGCGGTCGTCTGGCCCGATGACAAATCCGTAGGCTTGGGGGTTTTCCATGATCAGTTTCAGGGCCAAGATCCGCAATACGTAGCGGTAGGTTTCGCGATTGAGGTACAAATCGTAGAAAGAATCCACTTTTTGGTTTTTGAGGGCTTTGTCCAGCCCGGTCATGCCCCGGTTGTAAGACGCAGCGGTGAGGGTCCAGTTGCCAAATTTGCCATACGCCTGTTTCAGGTATTTGCAGGCGGCCACGGTGGACACTAATGGATCTTTGCGCTGATCCACTTGGGCCGATACTTCCAGCCCAAACTCAGCGGCTGTTCCTTTCATAAATTGCCAAAATCCCATTGCGCCCACGGGTGAGGCCGCATGTTCGTCCAGTTCGCTCTCCGCCACGGCTAGGTAAAAAAAGTCTTCAGATAAGCCGTTTTCTTTGAGCAGGGCTTGAATGCCCGCCCGCCAGCGGCCCTCGCGCTTGAGAATGAGCAGCGTGGCCGAGTGCTTATAGCAATTTTGGATGATTTCTCGCTCCAGGCGTTCCCGAACATCGGGGTCGTCCAGGGGCACGGCTTCGCCCGCAAAGGTGAGCGTGGCGGGCAAGGGAAATGATTGGATCCGTTGCCTGCTTTGGGTGCTATCCAGCCCCCCAGGAGCAGTTTTGGTGGTGTCGCCCCCCGAGAAAAAGAACAACAGGATCGAGCTACTGACCAGCAAAACAAGTTTCAATGGGAACATAAACAATCATGTGAAGAGGATGGTGGCATATACTTAGCAAACAGCCCGTAAAACAGCCCGTAAAAGAAAGCAATAAAGCTTGATAAACCTCTGACCCTTCGGTCTTTTCTTGGCCCTTACTCGATAATTGACCAAAACCTTGCCACGAAAAGACTGCGATCAAGGCCGGCCCAAAAAGCCAAGCCGATTTTGATTTATTAATGTAAAAAATATTATCATTTGTTTGAGTACAATATCACCCCAATTGCTTTGGGCGACCGGCCCGGATCAAGGCAAAGAACTGCCTCAAGATAAGCTTATAATAGTTGAAACGGCCAAATGATTCATTTTTGTTCGCCCTTGACAGACCGATATTGCCTTGCGGGGCTAGCCCAGGGCGGAGAAATTGCAAATGGTGACCGGTTGAAGTGTAAACCCGCTCGCCCGTAGTGGATTGCGCTTTTATGAATGGGGGATTCCGAAGGGAACCGTACTCAATTGGGTTTTCTTTTGATCCTTTCTTGATCATTGGCCGCAACCTTTCCAAGAAAAGATCGTATTTGAGTTGGTATCAAAAACTTAAACTCTCTTTACCACTCTAATGAAAAAACTATTTTTAATAAGCTTGATTGCCATCGCGGCAGTTGCTTTGGAGGGCCAAGCCCAGACTGAGAAGAAGAACCTGTTCAAAGTGAGCCTGTTGAGCCCGATCGTCCGTACCGGATCGGTCTTTTACGAACGGGTGATCACGGAGAAAAGCAGCGTCCAATTGGCCTTTTTTTATACCGGGTTTAGCATTGCTGAGACCCGGACCCGTGGTTTCGGGATTACCCCCGAGTACCGATTTTATGTATCGGCCAAAGGGGGAGCGCCAACGGGTTTTTACGTAGGCCCTTATTTGCGCTACCAGAGCTTGGAGTTTAGCATCGAGACAAGTACCCGGGAGAAAGCCCGCCTGTCTTCTTTCGGGGGGGGATTGGTCGTTGGTGGCCAATGGGTGTTTAGCGATATTATTTCGCTGGATATTTTTGGCGGACCCAGTTATAACGCGCGCAGCTTGACCTATGAGGGTGGAGCGACTGAAGATAGTTTCGACTTCACCGGCTTTGGCAATTTTGGCCTCCGTGCGGGCATCACCCTCGGGATCGCGTTCTAATCGCTTTTCTGCCACTTGAACAAGCCCTTTTTTGGCAAAGGTGCATTCATTGGCTCAACTTAGCGTAGGTATCAACAGCGAAAAAAGACTGCGAGGTTAGCCAAAACCTCGCAGTCTTTTTTACTTCGACGGGCTATTGTTTGCCCAACAATTTTTTGTATTTGGCTCCGTCCTGCAATACCGAGACTGCGGCTTGGATGTCGGCATCATCATCAAAAGTGGCTTCCATTGCCCCTTTGGCCAAGTAGTAACGGGTGATGATTTCTTTCTCCAATGCTTCCTTGATTTCACCCCGAAATTTCTGGAGGTCCGATTCTTTGTTGTGGTAAAGCCGCTCTTTTAGCGAAGCCAGTTGGGTCTTGATGTCATCAAAATATTTTTCTTCCTTGGCGGTCTTTTCCAACTCCTCAATGGTACTTTCCACTTTTGTGGCGTAATCATAATCTTTGTTGGCCAGCCACTTGACAAATTCTTGATACTCCGCATCGGAGAGCTCAAACTTAGCGGCCGATGCGATGTTGGGGCGTTTCTGCCGGTATTCGTTGGCAAAATCAAACACCAAGCCCTTGCCGATCAGGCTTTTGGTGATGGGGGCAAAGTTCATTTTTGCCACCTCGATATCGGGCTTGATGCCGCCGCCGTCAAATACTTTGCGTCCATTGGCGGTTTTGAACTCTCGGCGCAGCGAATCGGGAACTTTGCCCACGCTGCCATCAGGGTTGCGAGTGGTGTAATCGATGGCTTGGATGCACCGCCCGCTGGGGATGTAGTATTTGGCCACGGTCACTTTCAGCTTTGAGTTATAAGACAGGGAGCGGGTGGCTTGCACCAGTCCTTTGCCATAGCTGTTTTGGCCCACGAGCACGCCCCGGTCATAGTCTTGGATCACGCCGGCCACAATCTCGGCCGCCGAAGCGCTGGTGCTGTTGGTAAGCACCACCAGCGGCATCTCGATGTCATCGGCGGGGTTCAGGGCTTGGTATTTTTTGTTCCATTCCTTCACTTTGCCCCGGGTGCTCACTATTTCATTGCCCTTGGCCACAAACACATTCGATACGTTCACCGCTTCGCTCAATAGCCCGCCGGGGTTGCTCCTCAGATCGAGGATAATTTTCTTGGCTCCTTGCTCTTTTAGCTTGATCAGTGCGTCGTGTACTTCTTTACTGGCATTGTGGGTAAAATCACCCAGTTGGATCAAGCCAATTTCTGGGTTCACCAAACCAAAGTAAGGAACATTTAGGAGGGTGATTTTCTCCCGCTTGATGGCGACATCAAACGGTTTGTCCACCCCCACCCGTTTGATGGTCAAGGTGATGGATGATCCAGATTGGCCCTTGAGCAGTTGGCCGGTGTCGTCGCGCTTGCGAATGTCAGTGCCGTCAATCTTGATGATCTGATCCCCGATCTGAACGCCGGCTTTCTGGGCGGCAAAGCCATCTTGGGGCATCATGACAATTATTTTTTCCTCCTTGGTGACAGGATCCACCCGAATGCCCACTTCCAACCCGATGCCACCATATTGGCCGGTGGTCATAATGCGGTAGTCCTCGATCTGATCCTCGGGGATATAGTTGGTGTACGGATCCAATGAATTGAGCATCGAGTTGATGCCGTTGTCCATCAAGTCCTGCGGACTGACATCGTCCACGTAATAGGTGTTTACTTCCTTGAACAAACTGCCGAAGATTTCCAAGTTCTTGGCAATTTCAAAATATTTTTCATCAGGCTCGGTGGCAGCTACTGCGCCAAAGATGAGTAGTCCAGCACCGAGATAATAGATTTTGCGGTTTTTCATAGCGTTGACCAAACAAAAGTTTAGGTGAAAAGGGTAAGTAGGGCAATATTTGTGCGCAAAAAATGCTTTTGGCTCACCCTTGGAAATTAAAACTTAAATTTATTGAATCTAAGGCAAAAAATCAAGGGACGCATCCCTACCAAAGCGGAGTATTTACCTGTGCCCCCCATCATAGACCGGCCCCCCAACCGAAAACGCGCCCAACGAGTGATCAGCGTTTGCTGAATGTGCCCGTTGAGTCGGGGCGCTAGCCTAGCAGCTTGTACCTTGCGCAGAGCGGGCGGCCCAAAAAAACACGGAAAGCCACGCGAGCACTCCCCGATTTTATATTGGCCCAAAAATGTGTAAATTGGGATGATAAACTTGATGAAGGCATTTCGGGGATTTTTAACATGGAGCGTGGTTCATTTAAACGGCTTGTCGGTGCGGGTGTCCTGTTGCTGGGCCTGGCTTTTTGGTGGCCGGGTGGGCCCAGAAAGGACAACCGGACGACTGCGCTGGGCACTGGGCAGCCAACTCAGCTTGCAAAAGTGGGCCCGCCCGGCAAGCAATGCCTGCCGCCCCCCCGCCGGTCGGCCAAAGAAAAAGCCCGGAAAAGACGGATACTGCTCACCGGCGACTCGATGGGCGATGGGTTGTTTATCGCCCTCCGCAAAATTCGGCACGCCAACAATGCTGAAATCAACTACGCGCCGTGGTATGGCTCGACGAGCACCAAGTGGGCCGCCGAAACGCGGTTGCAAACGTCCATTGCCGAGTATCAACCCGATTTGGTGATTTTTACCATGGGGGCCAACGAGCTCTTTACCCCGGTCAGTCCCCAGCGGGTTGGGCAGGTCAAATCCCTGATCACCCAGTTCGGAACGGCGGAGTACATCTGGGTGGGCCCGCCAAACTGGAAGCCAGATTGGGGCACAGACTCGTTGTTTCAGGCCCAAGTGGGGAGCGCGCATTATTTTGTTTCAAAAAACCTGCTACTTGATCGCCGAAAGGATGGCGCCCACCCCACTGCCGCCGCTTCGGAGGAGTGGGCCAGGGTGATTGTGGATTGGATCAATCAAAACCCCGATCTTGATTTCAAATTCTACGATCAAGTGGATCAGGGAGAAACCAACTTGCAGTACAACCTTCAAGGAACCTGTTTTTAGTCCCGGCCCTGCCTCCCAGCAAATAAAGCGAGGGGCGTAGGGTAAAAAGTGAAAAAAATCGTACTTTCACGGGCAAACAAACTTGAACAACCATGAACAAGATCATTATCAACAGCCATAAAGCTCCGGAACCCATTGGCCCATACAGCCAAGCGGTGCAGGTGAACGATACGCTGTATGTGTCGGGTCAGATAGCCCTAGACCGGGAAACCGGGCAATTGATCACTGAAGACATCGCGAGCGAAACCCACCAAGTGATGTGCAACCTGGAACACATCTTGCACGAGGCCGGAATGGCCCTCAAAAATGTGGTCAAATGCACCATCTTTCTCAAAGATATGGACAATTTTGCCACAGTCAACGGTATTTATGGCCAATATTTTCATCATTTGTTTCCTGCCCGCGAAACGGTGGAAGTAAGCCGCTTGCCCAAAGATGTGAACGTGGAGATTTCCTGCATTGCTGTGCATTTGGTCAACGAATAGGTGGGGCTAGGCTAACCCATGAAATGCCAAGGTTGCCAACTTCCTCTGCTGGCACCATCCTCTATCCTCCACCAAGATCGATTCGCCAGGAATCCTTGGCCACTCACTTTTGTTCAACAACAATCTATTAATTCCATAGATTTGATAAAGTAAAAATTTTGCCTTACCCTTGCAGCGTAGTTTGACCCACCTTAAAACTTGATTTTGAAATATGAGCCAACCAACGTTATTGCAACAAGAGAACAGTGCAGTACACCAACAAGTGCTGGCGGCCAACGATCGCTACGTCGCTGATTTTGGCGAAAAAGGGAGTTTGCCGCTGCCCCCCGGCAGGCGGTTTGCCATCCTGACTTGTATGGATGCCCGACTTGACCCAGCCAAATACGCGGGCCTGTCCGAAGGCGATGCCCACGTGATCCGCAATGCCGGCGGGCGGGCGAGCGACGACGCCATCCGCTCCCTGATCATTTCCCACAAATTGCTGGGCACCGCCGAATGGTTCGTCGTCCACCATACCGACTGCGGAATGGAATACTTTACCGATGACATCCTCCGGGATTTACTGGCCAAAAGCTTGGCGACGGCCACGATTGACGAAAAAGGCTGGCGGAATGTGACCGAAGAAGGCGGATCGCCCGAGGCCAAGCACATTTCCTTTTTGACCATCAGTAACCAAGCCGCGAGCATCTTAGAAGATGTGCAGCGGATCAAAAACCATCCCCTCGTACCGGCCTACATCCCAGTTTATGGCTATATCTACGATGTCAAAACTGGCAAGTTGGTAGAAATCCCCGAGGCCACCCAAGCGGGTCGGGCCTCGGAACCGCTCACAGGGGCTATCGCCCGCTAGTAGGATTTCAAGAACGCACAGCTTGTGAACAGCAACGCTTTTATCGAAGACCGATCCAGCCGCGTTTGGTTTTCTCTCAACTGGCGCAATCACAAAAGCGGTGGCATTGGCTTGGGCCAGCGTCACCGCTTTTGCTCGTGGATGGGCCCACGGTTTGGGCCAGCCTATTATTTGATCACCTTTTCCATCCGGCTCACCATCGACACGCTGAAACAGCCCAGGGCTTGGCTGGCTGAACTGGGGTTGCGGTTGCGGAGGTTGGTGCGCACGTTCTCGGGTGGGCGGGCAAACAGGCCGCCGTTGGTCATTTGGTTTTGGGCCTGCTGCAAAAATTCGAAAGTGTCAAACCCAATCGACCAGATTTCCACCCGCACGCTGTCCCCCAGTTTGTAAGGGGTTTCACTGTCGGTCACGTTTTCCCGGATCGGGGCAATGAAGGGGAAACCATCCGTACTTTGGGCAGTTGGGTTGTAGTTGCGGGTACCATTGGAAGCATAATTGAGCAGGCTGGGCTTGTCCACAAAGCGGTTGTTCTTGAAGGCTTTGATCCAATAAAAGTCTTGGCCTCCCAGTTGGTCGGTTCCCCAAAATTGGGCGTAGTACCCATCTTCTTGCCCCAATTGGTTTTCCTCGAGTTTATAAGTGATGGAATCAATGGGGGTAGTGCGGTGCAAGCGGCTTTCGGCCGTAAACTCCTCGTTCTGGTAGCGCACGCTGAGCGTAAAGCGGTCGCCGATTACCCCCAGGGTTTCCATTGTGCGTGGTGGCCACACATAATTGCCATTGTTGGAGTCGGTGAAGGAATAAATGCGCCCCGTGGTTTGATTGGTCACGCGCACCTCGGCCCCGCGCACTCCAGGAGCCGGGGCATTGAGAAAATAAGGGGCGGTAAGGGTAAGCCGGATCGTCTGGGGCGTCGGGTTGTTGTTGATAAACCCGTCGACGACCAATTGAGCCTTGCCCTCTTGCAAGTCAATGTCAACCACATCTTCGCACGCCCACAACCACGGGAGGCTAAGTAAAAGCAGGAGCAACTGGGTGCTGTTTTTCATGGACGATGAAGAAATTAAAATTTGAAATTGTAAGACACGGCCGGAATAAACGACCCGATGACCGAGAAGCGCACCGCCTCGGTGTTGATGGCCACGTCGGCATTGCGACGGAAATAAATCGCGAAGGGGTTGCGGCGGTTGTACACATTATAGATCGAGAACACCCAATAACTCTCAAAACGGCGGCCCTCTTTTTTCTTGTTGTAATGGGTGGCCGATAGATCCAAGCGGTGATAGGCCGGGATCCGGAAGTTGTTGCGGCTCTCGTCGGTGTTGTGCGGCAGTACGTAGCCTTGCACTTCCACCCGGTTGGTGGGGAAAGTAATGGGCGTGCCCGACTGCAGCACAAAATTGGCCGAGAAATTCCAGCGCGTGGTCACATCGTAGGCCATGGTGACGCTGAGGTTGTGGCGGCGGTCGAAGCGATTGGGGAACCACTCGTTCCGGTTGATGCCTGCCACCTTGCGTTCGGTCTTGGCCCAGGTGTAGCTTACCCAGCCAGTGAACTTGCCCTTGGCTTTTTTGACATAGAACTCCGCCCCGTAGGCCCGGCCAATGCCCTGCACCAGATCGCCCTCGAGCAAGGTGTTGAGCAACAGGTCGGCATTGTCGATGTAGTCGAGCTGGCCCTGCAAATCCTTGTAATACACTTCCACGGAAGTTTCGTAGGTGTTGTCCTTGAAATTGCGAAAATAACCCAAGGCCACCTGATCGGCCAATTGGGGGCGGATGTTGTTGGTGCTGGGCGTCCATACGTCCAAGGGCGTGGAAGCCGAGGTGTTGGACACCAAGTGGATGTACTGCGCCGTGCGGTTGTAGCTGGCTTTGAGCGAGCTGCTGGCCCCCAGCGTATAGTTGACCGAGAAACGTGGTTCCAAATTGCCATACTGCTTGATCACCTCCCACTGCGAAAAGTTGGTTTGGCTGATCAACGGTCGGCGGACATTGGGGGCCGCCTCGCCATAGGTGAATGCCCGGCCCGAACCCATGTATTGAAACAGCGAATACCGCATCCCGTATTGCAACACGATTTTTTCGCCCAGCTTTTGTTCATTGTCCAAGTAAATCCCACTTTCTAGGGCGTATTTGGGATCTAGGCTGATGTTGTTCACCTGAGCGCCGCTTTGCACCACCGCGTTGCCGGGGCGGAAATCGTACAGGATGGACTGCACCCCAAACTTGATGGTGTTTTTGGCATTGAGGAAATAGGTGAAATCAGGTTTGACACTGTAATTGATAATTTCTGATTTCCAGTCAAACCGAGAATTTTGCACTTCGTCGCGGAAGCCCAGCAGGTAATCGTAATTGCTGTAATAGGTCGTCAGGTTCATAAACAGCCGATCGCTGAACAAGTGGTTCCAGCGGAGGGTGGTGGTGGCATTGCCCCAGTTGAAGGCAAAACCCGCCCCAAACACATCGCGACCAAAATAGCCAGACAGATAAATGGTGTTTTTGGGATTGATCTGCCAGTTGAACTTGGCGGTCAGGTCATAAAAGTTGAACTTGGAGTCCTTGAGGTCACCACTCAGGAACGGTTTGGC
>JAYUVL010000065.1:0-4967 GCA_043754075.1 Cytophagales bacterium
CAGTGGCGTACCCGTGACCAAGCGGGCGGCCAAGATCGGGGCCTCTTCACCCGCCGAAAGCGCAAAATCATATCCGGCCCAGTTGCCGCTGGGCAATCCATCCACCGACAGGCGGCCTTGGGCCAAGTGGCTGGCCGCAATCGTGGCGGGTGGAGGTAGCCCGATTTGGGCAGCAACTTGCAATAATTGAAAGTGGTACCCCACAAAAATATCCTGTGCACTCGAAAAATCAACCTCCAAAGTATGGGCATCGATCTGGCCGATCACCCGCCCCCGCAAACTACCATTGCTCAGTACTTTGGCCAACCGGACCTCGCCAGTGGGGCTGGTGGCGATGCAATCCGTAAATGTCCCGCCGGTATCAATCCAAATTTGCCAAATGGGTGGTTCCATTCTCTGTTCCAATAAAGTGTGGCGGCAAATATCTGAATTATTCCCCGTCATGGACATGGAATGCCGCTGACAAATCCAGCTTTGACCATCGAAACGTTTTGCCAATCATTTCCCTTTTTTAATTACCTTTTCGGTGAAATTGGAGGTTGGCTACCATCTAGGCTAGCCAATTATTTATCAATCAGGTTAATTTTTCTTGAACATGAGCCAAAAAGTATTGAAAGTCCACCCAACGGATAATGTAATTGTGGCCCTTGCCGATTTAAAGTCGGGGGAAACGGTGGAGCACGAAGGCCAACCGTTCACTTTGGTGGATCAGGTGCCGGCCAAACACAAATTTGCCGCCAAGGATTTTGCCGTTGGCGATCCGATCCAGATGTACGGAGTGCTGGTGGGGCGGGCGGTGGAACCCATCGCCTTGGGCGGCCTCATTTCCACGCGCAACCTGAAACACGCCGCCCAAGCCTACTCCCTTGGGCAACGAAAGCTGGATTGGCCAAAACCGGAAGTAGGCAAATTTCTGGGGCGGACTTTCCAGGGCTACCACCGGGCCGATGGCAGCGTGGGCACAGCCAACTACTGGATCGTGATCCCACTGGTATTTTGCGAAAACCGCAACATCAATATGGTCAAAGATGCCTTGATCAAGGAACTGGGCTATTCGGTGGGCCAAAATTATGTCATTGACACCCAGACGCTAATCAAAAAATATGAAAATGGGGCTAGTATTGATGAGATATTGGCAACTGATGTCCTGCTGAGCATTGAACAGACCAAGGGGCGGCGGCTCTTTCCCCACGTAGACGGGATCAAATTTCTCAACCACGATGGCGGCTGCGGGGGCACTCGCCAAGATTCTGATGCCCTGTGCGGCCTGCTGGCTGGCTATGTGACCCACCCCAACGTGGCGGGCGCTACGGTGCTGAGCCTGGGCTGCCAGCACGCGCAAGTGAGTATATTGATGGATGAAATCAAAAAACGGGACCCGCATTTCAGCAAACCCGTGTATGTGCTGGGCCAACAAGAGAGCAAATCCGAAAAGGATTTTGTGGCCGAAGCGGTCAAAAAAACTTTCGCTGGGCTGATCCAAGCCAACCAGATTTCCCGCCAACCCGCCCCCCTGAGCAAACTGGTAGTGGGGTTGGAATGTGGCGGTTCCGATGGTTTTTCGGGCATATCGGCCAATCCAGCCATCGGGCACGTGGCTGATATGCTGGCCCTGCTGGGCGGAACCGCCGTATTGTCAGAATTTCCCGAGTTGTGCGGCGTCGAGCAGGAAATCAGCGACCGCTGCATTGACGAAACCGTTGCCACCAAATTCATCCACCTCATGCGGGCCTACGACCGGGCGGCCAACGCGGTCGGATCGGGCTTTGATATGAACCCTTCGCCGGGCAATATCAAGGATGGCCTTATCACGGATGCCATTAAATCGGCTGGAGCAGCCAAAAAAGGCGGCACTTCGCCCGTGACCGACGTGCTGGACTATCCAGAAAAAGTCAGTAAACCCGGGCTCAACCTGCTCTGCACCCCCGGCAACGATGTGGAAAGTACCACTGCCTTGGCTGGGGCGGGTTGCAACCTCATTTTGTTCACTACGGGACTGGGCACTCCCACTGGCAACCCCGTGGCCCCCACCCTGAAAATCGCCAGCAACACTATCTTGGCCAAACGGATGAGCGATATTATTGACGTGGATGCGGGCACTATCATTACTGGCCAACACACCATCGCCAGCAAGGGTGAGGAAATGCTGGAGTTGATGATCAAGGTGGCCAGTGGCGAGGTATTGGCCAAGGCGGTGGCCTTGGGGCAAGATGATTTTATCCCGTGGAAACGGGGGGTTTCGTTGTAGGATTCAAACCGATGCCGAGCTGGTAGCGCTGACAGTTCGGGGCTTGCCGAAGTGGGGGAACCAAAAATGCGATACCTTGCCCGGTCACCATTTTGAATTTTCCCGCTCAGGCTAGCCCCGTGGGGCGATATCGCCTTGCCAAGGCGTGACCCAACCACGATTTCAAGCTGAAAATATGCCGGAAAGTGCGCTGGAAATTTTGCTTCGTTGCAGGTTTTATTGACTTTTATAGCAAGGCCGCTTTCTAGGGCAAATAGCCCCGGGATCGTGGCCAGCCCCGAAACTTTGGGGGCCAAATCTCGTAGATATGGGCATAAAACCACCCTCCCGTTACCCATGAAACACCTAACTTTGATCATCCTGTTCTTTGCCACGGGGGCCAACCCAACTTTTGCCCAAGTACCCATCGCCGTTCAAGTCCCCAAATCACCGCGCTGCTGTTGCTGCTGCGACTCCGCCTCGATCCAACATGCCGTGCCGGCCAAGCACTGGAACGAGGTGCGCTACAATGTCTCGCTGTTTAGCCCGGTGCTTATCCCCCTGCGCCTGACCGAGTTCGGCCCCAACTCCGGCGAAACGGTCAATACCCGCCAGTTGGGCAACGCCCACTTATTTGGCATCCAAATTTGGGGCCTTGAGGTCAGTGCATCGCGTTTTTTTGTCGGCACAGATGCCAGTTTAGGTTTTGCCTCCCAATACACCCAGGCCCTCAGCGCTCCCCAGCTCCAATTGCGGCCCAACGGCGTGTTTCAGATGGGCCTCAAAACAGGACTGAACGTGCTCACGACCGAGCGGGCACGCGTTTATGTACAAGCCAAAGGTGAACTAAACCGAATATTGCTGGGGATTCGCCGCGAGGCAAACACCATCGGCCAAGCATCTTGGAACCGCTTCCTCTGGCAGCAAGATGGCCAGATCGACTACCAGCAATTGACCTCCGCCCTGATCGATACCGATGTGTGGGAAAATCGCCACCAACTTAGCCACACGCTGTGCACTGGGCAAATTGGGCTGGGATATGATTATCGGGTGGGCAAATTTTTCCGGGTGGGGGCTTATGTTGGCTATGTAACCCAATTTACCCCTGAAACAAGCGACTGGCTATTCTCTTACGAACGTTATCAAGACGATGACAGCCAACGCTACCGCATCACTGGCGTGCCCATTCGTGCCGACCTTTCTGGGGTCACGGCCAATGTAACCCTTGGCTATGTGCTTACGGGAAAGCATGCAGCAGCGCACTGAGCGGAAGCGGACGATATTGGTTAGACACTGTAATGAGCATTCTGTTGAGCTGTTGGCCAAGGCGGTGGCCTTGGGGCAAGATGATTCTATCCCGTGGAAACGTGGGGTTTCGTTGTAGGATTGTAATTTTTAGTAATTTTTCAAACTATAAATAGTTTTATTTGACAACCGCTGGCAGGGTTTCTAACCACTGCCCCGGTTGATCAGAAACTACGGCTGACGCCCAGCACCCAGCGCCAAGCAAAAGTCTGGCCGTCGATGTCCGACCGGCTTACCCACAGCGGCGCGTCCAGCCGCAGGGTGAGCGGGGCAATGTCGCGCAACTGGCCAAAACTTAGGCTCACGGCGGTGCCCAGTCCAGCGTCGGCCAGCCAGCCATAGTTGCGGCTGGCCATTAGTTGCATCGCCCCGACATCGCCAAAGAGGTAAGTGTCCAAATGGATATTTTTTAGACTTTTCTTGGGCTTTACGCCAAACAGTTTGGCAAAATCCAGTTCCCCACTGGCACTTGCCCCGGTGCGCAGGGGTAGGCTCCATTCCCCGCCCAATTGGTTGGCCAAGGCCCGGAGGTTCAATCCCCCGCCTTGTTGCACTTGAAAATTGGCCGTGTTGCCCCAACTCGGCGGGAAGAAACCGGCGGCCCTGGTAAATTTATTTTGGGACAATTCTTCCGGATTCGCCCCAAACGCATACAGGGCCGATTCGTTGGGCACTTCGGCCAGGTTGCCCAGCGTGTGCCGAACATATCCCCGCACCCGAAGCGCCAACTTTTTGCCAGTGAATGTATGGCGGACTTGGGCAGCCACGAAAGAATAGTGGTAGGCCGTGCCCACAAAGGGCGAACGGACGGTGAGGTGCCAGTTGCCTTTGCTTTTCGGCATTTCGTATTGGCGCAGCCATTCCACCTCCAGCCCGCTGTTTACCCCACCCACCGACCAGCCAACTCCCGGGTACACGAGGTAGTTTAAGTCGGAGGCCCGCGCCCGGTACAGCAAAAACTGATTGATTTTCAAGGTATTAAAATTGGTTTGGTACTGATCCCGCTGACGGAAATCGTAGCTCGCGCCCCAGGCGTGGCGGTATAGCCCGGCGTTGTGGCTCACTTGGGCGGCCAACCGCAGGCGGGGCAATTGGCGGATCCACTGGCCCTGCACCGAGGCTTGAACCGCCAAAATGCGGTGATTGCGCTCGGTGCCAGCGGGAAAGGCCCCTTGGCCCAGCCCAGAATTGGCCCAAACCGTTAGCGAATAACTTTTCAAGTCCCCGAAGTAATGGCCATTGATATGCGCCCCGGCCTGAATCCCGTCGTACAGGTTGTACCAAACGTCAGGTCGCCAATAATTTCGCCATGATCGCCACCACGGCGTATTTTTCACTCGGCGGTCGAATTGCAACTTGGGGAAAAGCTGTTTTTGCCATTGGTTGTTGCCCCGATCCACATCGGCCAAGGTCTGGCCGGGATCCAACTCCACGC
>JAYUVL010000066.1:0-7094 GCA_043754075.1 Cytophagales bacterium
CAAAATTGGCCGTACTGCTGTACTCGAGTGACAAATTTTTTCGGCGAAATTTCTTGTTGGCCTCATAGCGATACCCCGTGCGCACCACTGTTTCGCGCAAAAAATTGGCTTGCTCCTTGGTGATATTGCGTACCACCACATCGTCGGGGGCATAAATTTCCAGCCAAGCCGCGTCCGATCTGAAAGTCTTGATCGCAATATCGAGCATGATGTGGTAGAGCTGGGCTTCATCGCGCCCCTCGAGCAGCCGCTGGAGATCGGAAACCTCCGCAAATTTTTGTTCAAAAACCGAACTGGTGGGCAGGTTGAAAAAGAGGATCAAAATGGAAAAAATACTGTAAATGGCCACAAAAGTCAGCAGGGAAACCAAGAAAACACTTTGCGACAGGTTGACCACAATGGGCCGGACGTTGGAATAAATGGCCAACAATCGGTAAAAATAATAAATGCACCCCAGCAGTACCCCCATCAGCAAAAGGCTGACGAGCTTTTGCCGCAGGTTGAGGAAGGCCACCCAGTGCAAATTGAAAGAAAGAAAAAGCGAATACACAAAGAATAGGAGGACCCCGATTTGAAAAACCAAACTGGCCAGGTTGCGGTCGGTATAGTCGGTGGGGGCCATAAAATGGAGCAGCAGCGAAATAAACAGCCCGTACTCAAAAATACGCCACGCTTTCTCGATTAAACGGCTTGGCTGGTAGAGTAGCAGGCTTTTCCACTTTACATAGGCATTAATGGAAAATAGAATGACAATGCCCACTTCTATTTTGTAACAAAAATGCAAAAAAAGCAGGGCCGGAACGCCGGGCAACTTTTCCAACTGGTGGATGAGCATATCGAGTAGGAAGGAACCCAGCGTACCGGCGGCCCCAGCAATAAAAACGCTCCAAATCAGGCTATAAAAATTAAGGTCGGCTTTGCCCGGGCCTTGAATGGAAATATAAAAATAAGTGGCAATGATAAAGACATTAAAAAACAGGGCCCGCAAAAAATAGGGGACGACGAGTTGGCTTTGATGAAACTCCATGAAAGACTGCGACAAAACCAGCAGGGTGAGGATCACCCAACTGGCCACGGCCAGGATGCCAGCCCCGCGCTTGTAGCGTTCATCATTCCATTGGTTCAACATCGGAGAATACAAAACAGGGTTTGGGAAAGTGGCAAACTGGCACTGTTGGCCTCTAATTGGGTCAATGTCGCGCCGAAAGTAAGCAAAATCCTCTGCCTTTGCCCCATTTAGCTCCCTGATTTATGGCTTTGCCCGCACTAATTGAATAAAAGCAAAAATTCCATCAGGAGGGCCACCCCGATGTGGGCCATCATGCCGCCCAGCGTACTGCGCGAATACAGCGCCACCACGCCCAAAATATACCCACCAAAGATGGAGCCGACGGTTTGGGGCAACGGCTTCAAAAAATGCAGGCAACAATAGACGGCCACCATCGGAAACACGGTCCTGCCACCCAAGTAACGGGCCAAAGCCATGACCATGAACCCCCGAAAGAAGATTTCCAAGGCCACAAACTGGACAACCTAGCTCACTTGATACGCCCCGACCGACCAGAGGGGGCGCAGCAGGCCGCCGCCGCGAGTACGCCCGGGCGGTAGCGTGGGTAGGTGTGTAAAAAATCGGCCCGGAATGAAGCCCAAGCGATCAGCGGAATCATGAAAAGCAGCATCAGTCCATAGGTTTGCCAATAAAACCCGTCGGTGGTGCAGCTCCAGAACCGGATGCTGCGGCTATCGGCTACTCACCAAAAATACAGCCCTGGAACTAGCAAGTAAAACAGGCTGGTGTGGAGGTTGAACCCTACTTTGCGGCACCACTCCCACCAAGGGTAAGGTAGGCTGGTGTACCAAGTTTTGTAGAAATCGCTGTATTGGTTGAGGTACAACACGGTCAATAGGGCAGCGCTCAAGCCCCAAAAACCGGGCTGGCGGACAAAATCCTACTGGTGGAAAAAGCTGGCATAAAGGAAAATGGCCCCGAAATACGGCCCGGCACAGCACAGCAAGCCCCATAACGGGCGCAGTGGGCTCCCCGAAAAATTGGGCGAAAAACCATAGCCATAACGCCACCAAATGGCCCCCGCGAGCAATATCCCAAAAAGGGCCCAAAAAGGCCAAACCGCGTGCGCCCGCAAATGGGTGGCCAAGTAATGAACGATATATTTCACAGCGATTGGTTGAACTGGGCAAATTTATCCCAAGCTTTTGCATAAATTAACAGTCGGGGAAGCATAACTTGCTGTATCTTTAAAGGATGAAAATCTTACACCCAGCAACTACGCTACTTTTTGCCTTTTTACTACTGTATTCTGATCTGGCCGTGGCCCAAAGCCGCTTTACCCTCAGCGGGTATGTGAAAGATGCCATATCGGGCGAGCGGCTCATCGGCGCCAATGTATTTGACCGCCGCTCGGCCAAGGGCGCCTCCACCAACGAATACGGTTTCTATTCGCTCACGCTCACTGCCGATTCGGTCTGGCTCGCCGTTTCTTACACTGGCTATCAGGCTTTTGCCCTCAAGATGGCCCTCAGCGCCACTCAATCGCTCAACATTAACCTCGATCCTCTGGAAAAAACCTTGGAGGAGGTCGAGATCGAGGGCGAAACTTACGAAGACAAGGTGAATTCGGGACAGATGAGCCTCACCGAAGTGCGAGTGGAAGATGCCAAAATCTTGCCCGTCATCTTTGGGGAGGTGGACATCATCAAGACCCTTCAACTCAAGCCGGGGGTGCAGTCGGGCGGTGAGGGCGCGTCGGGCCTTTATGTGCGCGGTGGTGGCCCTGACCAAAACCTGATTTTGTTGGATGAGGCCACTGTTTATAATGCCAGCCACTTGTTTGGTTTTTTTAGTATTTTCAACTCCGATGTGGTCAAAAATGTGGAATTGTACAAAGGTGATTTCCCCGCCCAATTTGGGGGGCGGCTCTCATCAGTGCTCAACATCAAGCTCAAAGAGGGGAACCGGACCAAGCTGAGTGGCCAAGGCGGTTTGGGGGTGATCGCGTCCAGGCTCACCCTCGAGGGGCCGATCCGCAAGGGCAAGTCCTCCTTTCTGCTGGCTGCCCGCCGCACCTACTTCGACGTGTTTACCCGGGCGGCCAACCGGGCCAACCAAGGCCGGTCGAACTGGGAACCATTGCCCGATTATTTTTTCCATGATTTCAACTTCAAGGCCAACTTCGATCTGGGCAAGAAAGATCAATTGTTCTTGAGCAGTTACCTTGGGCGCGACGTGTTCGGGCTGCGCAATGACAACTTCCGCTTTGGGTTCCGCTGGGGCAATACCACCACCACCCTTCGCTGGAACCACTTGTTCAGCCCCAAACTGTTTTTGAACACTTCCTTCATTTTTTCTGATTACAACTACCGGATCACCAACAGTTTTGACATTTTCAGCTTCACCTTGGCTTCGCGGATCCGCGATTTTCAGGGCAAGGCGGATTTTGATTGGTACGCGCTGGACAGCCACCATATCAAGTTTGGCGGTACTGTCACCCACCACGGTTTTGTCATTGGCCGATTAAATGCCGAAAGTGAGGATGGGTCGCTCAATATTGGGTTGGGCGACGACTTCGCGGCCACTGAATTTGGGGCGTACGTCAACGATGATTTCACCGTCAATGATCGGATCCGCCTCGATTTGGGCCTCCGGCTTTCGGGTTTTCAGAATGGCAAAAATACCTACACCGGCTGGGAGCCTCGGGCCTCAGCCACGGTCAAGTTGCGCGAGCACCTATCGGCCAAGGCCAGTTATGCAGGCATGTACCAATACGTCCACCTAGTGTCCAATTCAGGGGCCTCCCTCCCCACCGATATCTGGTATCCGTCCACGGGGCGGGTGCGCCCCCAATTCTCGCAGCAAGTGGCGGGCGGGTTGAGTGCCTCGCTCCTGGATGGCCAACTGCTGCTCACCAACGAGACGTATTACAAATGGATGCAAAACCAGATTGACTTTCGGGACGGGGCCCAACTTTTTGCCAATCCCAATTTGGAGAATGAGTTTATTTTTGGCCGAGGCTGGGCGTATGGCAACGAGATCTACTTGGAAAAACGACGCGGGCGGACCACCGGTTGGGTCGGCTACACCCTGGCTTGGTCTTGGCGGAGTTTTTCGGAAATCATGGATGGCCGGGCTTTCCACCCGCGCTATGACCGCCGCCACGACATCACCGTGGTGGTGATGCACCGCTTCAACCGCCGCCTCTCTTTTACTGGCACGTGGGTATATGGCACCGGCAATGCGGTCTCGTTGCCCATTGGTCGTTTTTTATTGCAAGATGCCCCCGGCAGCCCCAATCAGATCATTCCTATTTACACCGATCGGAACGGGTTTCGCATGGCCGCCTACCACCGGCTGGATCTGGGGCTGGTCTGGAAGTTTTTCCCGCGCTGGGGGGAGTCGGATCTCACTTTCAGTCTCTACAACACGTACGACCGCCGCAATCCCTACTTCATCTATTTGGCCAGCAAACGCAATGACAATGGCCAAGTTGTTGATTTTGAGGCCCGTCAGTCGTCTCTGTTCCCCATTATCCCGGCACTGACTTATAATTTCAAATTCTAGGATTGCCCCGAAAACGGATGGCAAAGCAGCGTGTAACAAACACAAAACCAATGATTGGGATCGATGTCGCCATAGCGGCCAACTTATTGCGCCAAGGCCAGTTGGTGGCCATACCCACCGAAACTGTTTATGGTTTGGCGGGCAATGCCCTCAATGACAAGGCCGTAGCGGAGATTTTTCGGGCCAAGAACCGGCCTTCGTTTGATCCGCTGATTGTTCACCTCCGCGATTTTGCCAGCGTGGGCGCGTATGTGAGCCAAGTGCCCCCACTGGCCCAGCAACTGGCCGATCAGTTTATGCCCGGCCCCCTCACGCTGTTGCTGCCCAAGCGCGGTTGCATTCCCGATCTGGTCACGAGCGGGTCGGAACGGGTGGCCATCCGGGTGCCGGCGCATCCATTGGCGTTGCAGTTGCTCGGCGAATTGGATTTTCCGTTGGCCGCCCCCAGTGCCAACCCCTTTGGTTATATCAGCCCGACCACCGCCCAGCACGTGTCCCAGCAGTTGGGCGCGGTCATTCCCTATATCTTGGACGGCGGGGCTTGCGGGGTCGGCCTTGAATCCACCATTGTGGGCTTCGAAGCCGGCCAAACCGTCATCTATCGAAAAGGGGGGCTTTCGGTGGAAGCCATTGAGCAAGTAGTGGGCCAAGTGCAGGTGCGCGATCTGTCCTCCTCCAACCCTCAGGCCCCGGGAATGTTGCACAGCCATTACGCGCCCCGCGTGCCCTTGCACTTGGGCGATTTGGATGAGTTATTGGTCAAATTTAAGGGGAAAAACCTGGGGCTGCTGAATTTTCAGCAACCATTTGCGTCGGTGCCCGCGGCCCAGCAGGTGCAGCTTTCCCCCAGTGGTAATTTTGCCGAGGCCGCCCGGAACCTGTTTGCCGGGTTGCGGCACTTGGATCAGTTGGGGCTGGATCTGATCGTGGCCCAGCTTCTTCCCGAAGTGGATCTGGGCCGGGCCATCAATGACCGGTTGCGCCGGGCCGCCGCGCGGTGATCAATCGCCGGGAACGGGCTTGCCCCTGCTATCCCTTCACTTTGGCAAATAAATGTTCGTCCACCATTTTGCCATCTTTGCAGGCGGCTTGTTGGAGAATCCCTTCCCGCACGTAGCCATTTTTCTCCAATATCCGCATCGAGGCCGGGTTATAGGCATAGACCAGGGCTTGAAGCCGGCGGAAACCAAGTTCCGCAAAAGCATATTGGCTCATGGCGGCCACGGCCTGGCTGGCAATGCCCCGCCCCCAGTGGGCCTCCCCGAGCCAGTACCCGATCTCGGCGGTGTAGCGCTTGATCCCTTTGTGGGCGGTGAGGCCAATGCCCCCCACCACCTCGTCGGCCACGGCAATGGCCAGGGCGGTCAAAGGGCCGGCATCGGCGGTAAATTTGATCCAGCGGTGGGCTTCCTCGATGGTGTAGGGATACGGGAAGTCATCGGTCAGGTTGAGCCAAATCTCCCGGTTATTGGCGTGGGTGGCGAGCGAGGTGGCATCTTCCTCCCGGAAGGGCCGCAAGCAACAAGATGGGCAATCAATTTTCATGTACTTGTGCGATTGGGGGCGCAGTTGGGCGGTGAAAAATCCTTAAAACTAAAAACTAAAAACTAAATGATGGGTCAACGCGAGACTGGATTCAACCTTGCCAAGGGTGGACGGAATGCACCGGGTACATTCCGTCCGGGTGCAATGCCCCGGGTTGGGCAAGCGACTGTCAGTCCCATTACTTTTTCTCCAAATACTTGATTCGGGCCGCTGTGCGCCCATCTTCTTGGTACATCTCCATTTGCATGCCATCGGGGGTAGCGGTAATGGCAAAAGTATAAACGGTGGGCTGATCGTTGTACTGCATCCGCACGGGATCCAGCGCAAAGGGGTAGCCCTTGGCCGCTGCGTGTTGGTGGGCCGCCGCAATGGATTGGTACATAAACCCAAGGTGATCCACCCCGTAGCGAAACTTGGCCGGATCGCGCTTGGCCACTTTTTCCCGGGCAAAACCCAGCGCCTCCGGTTCAGAAATGACAAAAATGTGTTTGCCCACTTCCATGACGGCGGTTTTTCCTTTTCGGGAGATCAATTTGGCTTCATACACGTCAGTAAAAAATTTGATGTGGGCATCGGTACTTTCCACCATATACTGCAAGTGATCGATGGAAAATGGCGTAATTTCACTGTCGTCCTTGCGTTCTACCACCACGATCAGGCTGTAGTCGGGGCCCCAGCAAAGGGCAGCTTTGGCTTTGGGATTGTGGGCGAGCTTCCATTTTTTGTTTACGAATACCACCCCATCTTTCTCCAGTTTGGCCACGGCCGCTTTTAGGTTTTTGGTGCCAAATGCCAGCCAGTGCATCCCGTACATGGGCGGCAGATCGGCTGCTGGCGCCACCAGCTCGCGGTTCCAGCGCTTGGGATCGCGCACCCGCATCCCCGGAAAGGGCCCCCGCGCCGATACGTTGATCGTCGATTGCCCGGGCCGCACCAGTAGGAAATCAATGAAGGCAAACGGATTGTTGGCTTG
>JAYUVL010000067.1:0-9495 GCA_043754075.1 Cytophagales bacterium
AACTGCTCATCCCGATTATTTTGGCTCGGCTTGCCCCTTGCTGAAAAGCAGGTACCGCACTAGTGGGGCACAACAACGCATATTCGCGGGGCAACAAAGTAGTATTCGGCAACCGGATGGCGCGTGGTTGGGCACTGTTGCCAATCCACAACCAGACATTGCCCGTGCTAATTACTTTGTCAGTTGGATTGTGTATTTCCAAGTATTCACTCTCCGGCAAGCCCACCACCGGGGAAGGATCGGCCATGATTTCGGTCAGCAGCAATTCGTGTTTCTGAGGCATAACCCCCAGTCCAAACGCCAGGGATTGAGTCGGCATTTCGTTACCAGCGCAATCCCGAATGCTTCGGACGATCAGCGTGAATTGCGCTTGAGCCGCCATAGGTTCAGCCAATTCTAGTAAAATTTCACGTTGATTAAACAACCTTATACTTCGGATAGATAAATTATTGTTGATGCTGTAATTTTCTCGCCGAACGGCACTTACACTGTCCACTTTCTCCGAAAATAAAATCCGCACTTGGCTGGCATTGGCCACATTCAACAATAAAACTTCGGGGGCCAGGCGATCAGGATTGGAACGGGCCACCGAGTTGGCCGCACCGGGCGTGCCACCCAACAGTGCAACGGAGGGCGCCCAGTTGGTGGCTTCGCCGCAGGGATTGGCCGGATCGATCATCTCGAGGCTCCAACCTCCGTTCCGCTTGGGGCTGTCACCATACCAAATATCACTATAAGTCACTGAAAACAAAGAGGTTGATCCGTTACGCAAGGTCAATGTTTCACCACTGTTGGCCAAGGCCGGGAAACCAACCACCCCAACTACTCGACGCGTTGGAAAGCGGAGGGCAAATTCGTTCACTGCCGTAGTAGCGCACAAAATGGCATATTCCCCGGGTTTGAGCACTCCGGCGGGCAAACGTGCCCCACCTTGCGCATCGTTGCCGTCATCCACTAGGCGCACATTACCCAGATTGAGCAGACGGGCAGTGGAGTTGACTATTTCGACATATTCTCGCTCGGGCAGGCCCACGGCCGGGGCCGGATCGGCCATGATTTCGGTGATAAGAAGCTGGTGAAGGCCCGGCTCGGCGCCAGCGCCAAAACTGGCGGTGTTGTCTCCCCGGATTGGGTTGCCACTGCAGTCGGCCACTTGTACAATGGTCAATTGATAAAGCGAATCAGCCGAAATTGGGCTATTGAGCGCCAATCGGACGGTTCGATTGTCAACCCAAGTCGCCCTGCTGACCGCCAATGAAGGAAAAAATTGGTAGTTGGTATTTTGGACTAGGCCAAGGCTGTCCATTTTTTCATTAAATGAAATCAAGAGCGAGGACACGTTATTTTCCACTGCCAATCGAACACTGTTCAATCTAGGAGCAATGGTGTCGGGATTGGCCCGAAACAATGAATTTTGTCGCCCAGGAGTGCCGCCAGAATTATCCGTAGAAGCCGACCAGTTATCAGCCTCGC
Organism: Cytophagales bacterium; assembly: GCA_043754075.1. GTDB lineage: Bacteria > Bacteroidota > Bacteroidia > Cytophagales > Thermoflexibacteraceae > JALONO01. The sequence continues at coordinate 1,474 of JAYUVL010000067.1, forward strand.
CGCAAAAATTAGCTGGATCGATCATTTCCAATGACCAGCCACCCGTGCGCTTAGCATCGTTCTGATACCATTGGTCAGAATAGTCCATCGCGAAAATAACCTGGCCAGAGCTGCCAATCGCAAGGCCGATGCGTTCACCCGTGTTGGACAGCGAAGGAAAGCCGGGCACCCCCACTACCCTAGGCTCCGGTCGTACTCGCGCAAAACTGTCCACGCGGGAGGTAGGGCACAACAGCAAGTATTGGCCCGGCCCCACAAAGGTGTTGGGCAAATTGACCGCGCTTGTGCCATCCAGCAATTGCACCCCATTAATGGTCAATAAATCATTGGTTGGATTGAATATTTCTACATATTCCCCGGCGGGTAGGGCTGGGTTGCGCACGGGCGAGCTGGCGGTCGCTTGATCGTTGGCCATGATCTCAGTAATGACCAACTCGCGTGGTTTGGGCAATCGCCCAGTGCCGAAACTCACTGAAAAAGGAAGGAGAAGGTTATTGGCACAATCACGTAACCCACTGATTTGCAATAGATAAGTAAGGGTATTGACCAACGGCTGGGCCAATTGGAGCAGCACTTGCCGTTGATTTACCAAACTGATGCCCGCTACTACCACGCCATTGCTAATCCGGTAATGAATTGCATTTTTGAGTTGCACGCTGTCCATGTCCTCGCTAAAAGTTACTTCAATTTGCCGATTACTGCGCAGCGTCCAGGCACTCACGCGAGGTGCTTCGTTGTCTTGGACTCGGCCATTTACCGAATTGATTTGGCCAGGAGTGCCGCCAGCCGAATCCAAGCTGACCCGCCAATTGTTCTCCGTGGCACAAAAATTACTGGGATCGATCATCTCCAAAGCCCAGCCACCCAGCCGCTTCCGATTATCTTTGTACCATGTATCGGAATAATTGACCGAGAAAAGTCGACGGCCCGATGTATCGGCCAAAGTGAGCATTTCCCCTGAATTGCTCAACGATGGAAAGCCAGTAACGCCAACAATATTGATATTGCGAAACAGTCCCACCCGGGTCGGATTGGTGAGGGCCAAAATCTCGCCGGGGCGGAGCAAACGGGCGGGCAAACGGGCCGAGCCGGCCCCGTCCAAAAGCTGCAAACTGCCCAGATTGAGCAGTTTACCACTGCGGTTTTGGATCTCGATGTACTCAGCGGCCGGCAAGCGGCGGGGATTTCGCCGGTTGACCGAATCATCGGCGGGCAGCACTTCATTGGCCATTATTTCCGAAATGATGAGATCGGAGGGAACTGCCCGGAGACCCAGCCCGAATGGCAAAGTGTCGCGCCCAACGTTCCCCGCGCAGTCGCGGAGGCCGCTGAGCACCAACTGGTAGAGCCTGGCACTGTCAAGTTCATTGGCAAATCGCAACCGTACTTCGCTGTCAGTTTGATAAATGACCGAGGCGATGGCAACTCCTTCGGTTAAATAAACCGACCGGTTGACCAAGGACAGGCTGTCCAAATTTTCGCTCAGTTTCACCATCAGCGTCCGGTTGTCCAAGGCTCGCACTTCAGCCAAACGGGGCGGGGTGACATCGGGATTTTTGCCGAAGATCGAATTGCGCCGGCCCGGCGAACCACCCGAACCATCTGATGAAGCTGCCCAGTTGCTGGCCCCTTGGCAGGCGCTGGCCGGATCGATCAGTTCCAAGCTCCAGCCGCCATTTTTTTTGACTGCATCGGTGTACCAATTTGATGAATAAGCCACCCGGTCGATCAACAGACTGTCCATGTCGAGCAATCGGATCGTTTCGCCACTATTGCTCAATGAGGGCCAAGGGGCAAGCCCCAGCACGTGGCTGGTGAACCTTTTGAATGAATCTACTGCGGCCAAGGGGCAAAGCACCAAATGCCCACCAGCCGCCAGGGTGTATTCGCCCAGTAAACTTTGGCTGGTTTCATCGGCAAATCGCAAGCCAAGTAGGTTAAAAGAATTGGCACTGACATTGAGAACCTCAATAAATTCAACTTCGGGCAATTTGACCCTTGGTGAAGGATCAGCCAAAACTTCGTTGATCCGCAGCTCACCAAGTTTGGGTTGAATTGGACGAGCAAAGTCAAACACTTGTGAAAGTAGGGTGTTACGTTGGCTGGCGTCACGCACATTTCTGGCTGTCAACGAATAAAGGCCATTGCCCAACCGCTGGGGCAAACGCAAACTTACCTCGAGCTGGTTATCGGCCAATTCGGCTTCCAGCGGTTGGCCAATCGTGGAAACCAGGTACGTATTCAAGGCTTCGGCCGTTACCCGGAACAAGGCTTTGTTAAAAACGACCACAAGGTGCGTAGTGGACAATACTTTGACGGCCAGTACTTTGGGTGGTGTGTTGTCAAAGGAAAATTCATGGATCGATTGCGGCAAATGGTCTTCACAGGCCAAATCATAGCCCCCAATTTGCAATTTTTGTGGCTGGCCAATTGGGAAATTTGTTGCAAAAAGCAAACGGAATTTGCGATTTCGGACGGCTGGTTCGTCGGTCACCAATACCACTGCGACCGGGCGCACTCCATTCAGTTGAAATGTGCCCTGAATTTGGCCAAGCGCAATGCTATCACTGAACACCACATCAACCAAATTGTTACCTTCGGCAAAAACAGCCGACACTCTGGTGCGGTAAGCGAATGGAAATTGGCTATTATTTACCAGATTACCCAACCGATCCCGGAGTTGGCGTACAGTGAGCAGATAATTCTCTTCATTTTGTAAACTATTTTTGTAATGCAGGGCCAAGGTAACCGAATCAACGCCATTATTGGTGACAAAATAAACTGAATCCGGCGAGCCGACGCCACTGATCAAAAAATCACTGGGAGCCAAGCGACCCAAGGGACTGATTTTCTTGGAGCAGACCACCCAGACCAAATTCGGGTTGCGCACTTGCACCGCCAAAATTTGGGGAGCAATGAGCGAAATCGCCCGCTGCGTAATCGGCATTAGGTTCCCTGCTGCATCGCGCAAGTTTTGGAGGTGCAGCGTAACCGCCGCCTCCGGTAAGGCAGAAAAGAAATCTAGGTAAAAAATTTTGTTATCGGTGGGGCAAATCCGGGCCCGGCCCGGCCGCAGTGTATCGCCGGGCTGAATTACCAAATAGGCATTCCGACAGAGGGTGGCTGTGTCCACGCGCATCGGTTCGGAAAACAGCAACTCAATTTGCCGCTTTTGGCGGGGCCAGTTCCAAACTCGAACATTGGCCAAACGGGGCGGATCCTCATCATAGCTCAGCCCTAATGTTCTGGTAGTCATGATATTACGGCTCAAGTCTTGCACCTGGGCCACCCGCACGGTGTAGGGTACATTCTGCTTAAAATTTTGAGCAAAGGTAAGCAAGACCCGGCTGGTAGCTATCAGCTCAACTTTTTGGGGCAAAACATCAGATAAATTATCACCAGACAATTGAAAATTATTGACCAACTGACTGGTCACTGGATCCAACGCCTCGGAGAAAAGCAGGCTAACTTGATTCGGTGGCACGATGCTGGCCTCCAGGACAGTTGGGCGGCGGGTATCGCGCTGGAGGCTGAACCGGGCCAAACGGACGAGGTTATTGGAAAAATCGCGGGTACCAGTGATGCCCCGATTGGCAACCGTCAGCGTAAGCATTTGGTTATCAGGCAGTGGACCAGTGAACAGCAAGCGCACCCGAGTGGAATCGCGCACGTCACGCACAGCCCCTGCCACCGTGGGCAGGCCCGTCGCCCCACTCAAAGTATAAGCGGTTGCGTTTAAGCCAACGCTTTCCGCCAATACATTTTCGCTCCACAAAATGTCAATGGTATTCGCATTTTGCAATACTATTTGTTCGATCCAGGGTGCAACTTGATCTTGAAAGATAAATGTAGTATCGATATTTGCGATTGTATTGCCGAGCAAATCCCTGATTCGCTGGACGTTGAGCGAATAGGTGCGCCCTAACACAAAACGTCGGTCAAACCGAATGACAACCGATGAATCGCGGGGATAAAGTTCGGCCTTGTTCGGGTTTTCACCTGCCAATAGCCGGTAATTGAGGCGGTTTGCGGCGGTCAAGGTATCAAGGGATTCCGAGAAACCAAGCAACAGGGTCTGAGAATTGGCTCCAGTCAGCCGATTGAGCCGGGGCGCTTGGCCATCTTGATAGGCTTGAACCAATAGGTTGTCAAAGAAAAACTGGTTGTTCCGAGCACCGGCCGAATAGCGATAGTGCACCCCGAAATGGGTAGCCTGGGCAAATGTCGCATCGGTGCCCGAGCCCTGAAAAACCGATCCTTGGGGAGGTGCGCCGACAAACAAATACCACCGCCCAGTCACCAACCGAATGACCCGTATTTTGACATTGAAGGGGCTGTTCAACCGAGTAGCCATGCCGCCAATCAATGGCACTTCTTGAATTACGCTCCCAGTTTGCCGCCAGAGGCTTACCCGATCCTGCACCCGGATAAAATACCCATTGACCGATCCGTTGACATCAGCGTTATTGCTAGTCAAAAAAATTCGCGCATGGTTGGTATCATCTGGCTGAGTTGGGATGGTAAAATTCAATCGTACGTCAAAATTCCATTCTACTGCTTGGGCGTTCAGGTTAAGGTTAAAACCGGTCGATAGATAGGCCCACCGCACTCCAGTGCTAGGGCTAGCTTGCAACTCACGGTCAGGGTCAGCATTGACGATAAAACCACTTTCTGGGAAGACAGAACTCGTACCTGACCAGACCGGATTGGCAGTAAAGTTCCTGTCCGTGAAATTATCAATCAATATAACTGGCTGGGCCATCAGGGTTTGGATCAGTCCCAAACCGCAAAGCAGCAGGAAGAAACCTCGCATCGGTGGAGTGTTTCAGATAAGGATAATCAGGTTTAGTAAGCCTTCGGCCAATGGCTGATAAAAAAAGTACCTGTGATCCGACAACTACTTTTCGTTCAAATGGCTCATTTTATTAACTAGCTAAAATCCATTTTCGGTCATTATGAACAATACACCTGACCAATCGTCTGCTTGACGTTCAGATTTGCTTATTTTTTCAATTAGTCGACTCAAGTTCGGGCGGTTCATTGGCAAATAGCAAAAGTTCTTGTTCTTTGGCCACCAATTTTTCCAGCGTAGTGCTTTGGAGTACCTGTAAAGTGGCATCGCGCACTTGGAGCATGGCAAAGCGCAAACTACAACTGGCCTCGTCCACACATTCTTCGCAGCGTTCGTAGTACTTGAGGCTGGTACAGGTTACGAGCGAAATAGGCCCATTCATCAGACGGATGACGGCAGCCAAATCAATTTCAGCGGGTGGTTTGGCCAAGTAATAGCCCCCACCCTTCCCTTTGCGGCTGCCCAAAAAACCAATATTTTTCATTTCCAACAGGATGGCTTCCAAGAACTTGCGGGGAATCCGCTCGGCCTCAGCAATATCCCCGATCAGCACTGGCCCATTGCCCATTTCTTTGGCAAGCTTGATCAATGCCTTGATGGCATATTTTGTCTTCTTGGATAACATGGGCGGCTAGCGTGGTTCTGTCAACGAACAAATATACCAATTGTCGGGTAAAAAGCTGGTAAAATTGAAAATGTGGCCCAAAAACGCCGCGAGATAGCCCCCTAAACCCCGATCCCCAACTGGCGCATGAGCAAACTGGCATTGAAGCTCTGGCAGGCGCCAGTGCGCAGTTGATAGGAAAAAAGTAATTGATCGTCCACCACTTCACTGCTAAAATGGTAATTGTGGATCAGATCTGGGGATTCCTGGGCCAACGATGCCAGTTCCAGATCATGGGTGGAAACCATCCCCGAAACGCCCAACCGCTGCAATTGCCGCACCAGTGCCTTTGCCCCGGTGTGGCGGTCGTGCGAATTGGTGCCCTTCAAAATTTCATCCAGCAAGTAAAAAGTATCGTGTTTGGCTTCCGCTTGATCGAGCATGGCCCGGATCCGGCGCAGTTCAGCATAAAAGGACGACACGCTTTCACTTAGCGAATCTTGGGTTCTCATGCTCGTAAACACCTGCATAGGGCTGATCACTAAGCTTTTGGCACACACGACCGCGCCCGTGTAAGCCAGTACGGCATTGAGCCCAACCGTGCGGAGGAAAGTGCTCTTGCCCGACATATTGGATCCGGTGATCAAATAACAGACACTCGCCCCACTGATCGCATAATCATTGACTACGCGCTTGGTCGGGGCAATGAGCGGGTGGCCCAGTGCCGTGGCCCGCAAAGTGAAGGGCGTTTCAGTAATTTCAGGCACCGTGAACGTGGGCTGGGCAAAGGCCAAGCCAGCCAAACTATTGAGGGCATCGATCTGGCCCACAGCCTCAAACCAACGGCGCACATCGTTGCGGTGCTGCATTTTCCACTGCTCCAACCGGATGGCCCAGCGCAGATCCCATAACGTATAAATAATGAACAGAATATAGAAATACGCATTCTCCCGTCGTTCCATGTGCTCGATCATATTGCCCATTTGCTGGATTGCCCGGGAAGCAGTCGATCGATCAGTTTGGCTGGCAACGGAGGCCTTCAGGTGCTGCAAAGGTGCGGACTGAAAAGTTTCGGCCTCGATCCGTTTCACCAACCCCGCCACGGCTTTGATCGTCGGGAGATGTTCGGAAGTTTGCTGCAACAGATCCCCTACTGATTTGTAAGTGAGGCGAATGACCACCAAATTGAGCAGAACAAGGGTCAGGGGGACAATGCCAAATTGTTGCACCACCAAATAGGCGATCATGGAAGCCGGGGTAAGCCAGCCCAGCACTTGGGCCGCTGCCCGCAGCCAGCCTTGCCCAGCCGCATGAAGGCGCAAGGGACTGTCCAGCCATTGCCACAGCTTGGCCAACTCGCCTTGGCTGGTTTGGAAATCAAGGCCATCGGCGGCGAAATGCTGCCGCCAGTCCACTTTGACTGCCAGTTCGTGCGCAGCGGTTTGCCGCTCACGGATTTGGGCGGGGGCAGCGCAGTGCTTGAGCCAAGCGGCCAGCTGATCAGCCCCCGCCAAGGTGACGGTTCGGTTGAGGTATTGAAAAAGGGAGGCCGGGCCAAAAATGTCAAGATCGCCAGCATAGGGGTGCGCTGGATCGGCATAATTGGCGCCATTGGCCGGCAAATCCTTCCATTGGTTGGCTAAGCGCTTGATTTCGGCTTCATTGATCTGCACGAGGTGCTGGTGGTGCCGGCGCTGACCACTGATCCGGCTGTGCCATTGCACCAGATACAAAAAAATGGGGACAGCCACCACGACGGTCAAGCCCAGCAAGTCCGCTTGGCGGGCATTGGCCCACCAAACGGCCAAAATTAAGGCCGCCAGAAAAAAAACGATCCGAGCAGTGCCGATTTGACGCTCTTGGCCTTGGAGTTCCCGGGTTTTTTGGGCAAATTCGTGAAGGCGTTTCTCAAAAAATTCAGTCATGCGGCAAAAATACGTCAGGCGGGCAATATTCAGCATCCTTTGTGGATTGGGGTTGTCAGGTTTTGCCCTTTGCCAAACGCAACCCCGACCCGATACCCTGCTTTTTCACTGGGCCGCACAAGCATTGGCTTTGCGCAGCTCTTGGATCCAAGCGATGGAAACCGCCGTGCGCGCACACAACGCGGAAGCCTTGCGCGAGGCAATCCTCAAACGGCACCCCATCAACCGCCCAAACCTACCTCAATTTCCAGTAATCCCAACCGGGGCCCAGCCGCACCCGTCCCGTTCAGCGCCCGATTGGCGGGAAGAAATCAAACGGGGCAAAGCAAAGAACCAGTAAAAGGGTTGCTCAATCGGTCAAATTGGGAATCGTAATGGTAAAGGTAGTGCCGTGCCCTTCCACCGACTCGACTTGGATCGTTCCCCCTAATTTATTGATCACCTCTTTGACGATGTAAAGCCCCAAGCCAGAGCCAGTGGCCCGATCAGTGGCCCGGTAAAACATGTCAAATATCCGGGGGAGGTGCTCCCGGCCGATCCCGATCCCGTTGTCAGAAATGACAATCGTCGATTCTTTCGGGGCCACCTCCACCACTACTTTGACCCACGAGTGCGGTTGGTAGGGATTGTAATAGCGGAAG
>JAYUVL010000068.1:0-5120 GCA_043754075.1 Cytophagales bacterium
GTGCATTCCTCAACAACCGGACTGTCTATTTCCCTGATTTCAAACATTTTAACGGTAACCGGATCTTTGTCCAATTTGCCGATCCGGTGTCCAGTTTCCGGCTCTTGGACTATTATCGGTTCAGTACCCAAGACAAATACCTGGAGGGGCACGCCTACCTCCAGTTCCGCAGGTTCTTGCTCACCCAGTTCATTTATTTGCGCTCCTTTGGGTGGAAAGAAAACCTGTTTGTCAACCAATTGGTGACCCCGAGCAACAACTACACCGAAATGGGCTACACCCTGGACGGGATCCTGCGACTGTTTCGGGTGGAGGCCATTGCTGCGTTTGAAAACGGGCAATACCGCAATTGGGGCATCCGCGTGGGCATTACCACCACCTTTGGCTTGCAAGTCAACATGGATTAGCGTAGGTTCATCCCCCAAGGCAGTTGCGCTTTGGGGGATAACTCAGGCTTCTTGGCGCCCTTGCGCTGCGAAAAAGCCGGCTGGACCCATCGGCTGGTGGCGCAATGCAAATAAGATTGAAAACATTACTTGCTTAAACCCATCAAAAATTGTCAATTTTATTGCGAATAAATGGCGAAGTTGTGGGCTTGCCACCTTGGGAGCGGCCCCGCTCGCCCAGTAGCGTAAAGCTTTTCGTTGGTTTTGGGCAAAAGTGCCTTATTTTGTCCTTGTGAAAACCGTTGCCGAAATCGAGAACCTTTATCAAGCCACCCTCAAACCCAAGCTGGAGGAGTTTGAAGAGCGGCGTTTTACGCTGTATCATCAGCGCCGCCAACTGGTGGGCCTCACCGTGGCGGTGATCACTTTTGCCGGGCTGGTGATTTTGGGCTATGACCTGCCCTATTGGTGGGCCTTGTTGGCTGGCTTGCCGATCGTTGCCTTGTCGGCTTATCTGTACCGGCGAAAATTCGTTGACCCAACTATGGGCACGGCCATTCAGAATATGCTCGCCCAAGAGTTGCTGCCCAAACTGCTCAACAGCCCCCAGCATGACCCGGAAAAATCAATTCCGTACAAGTACTTTGCCGAAAGCTTGTTTTTTGCTCATTTGCCCGAAAATTTTGGAGGGCGGCACCTGCTCAAGGGCCAAGATGGTGATCTCCCTTTTTTGTTGTCCGAAATCAGTGCTTCTTATGATTCTGGCGCCCCGCCCACCAAGGGCGAAACCATCGTTCTGCTGGATGGCCTCTTCTTTGTCACCCTGTTCCGGCGCGATTTTGCTGCCCCGGTGGTGGTGCTGAGCGACGATACCCGGCAGCAATTGGGCGGCTTGGGCCGCAAAATCCAACAAGCCAACTTGTACCGCCCCCACTATGCCCAATTGTTCGAGGACGAGTTCGCCGATCATTTCGCCATTTATACCAACGATGTGGTGGAGATTCGACAAATTTTAACTCCCCAGACCCGGCAGCAATTGATCCAGTTAAAAAAGACCTCGGGGCTGGCCATTCATTTTTCCTTGATCGGCAACCGGATCGCCATTGCCCTCGATGGCCCGTTGATCAACTTTAATCCCGCTGCCCGCTGCGACACCCCCGCGTATGTGATGCAGTATTACGAAAAAGTAACTTTTTTGCTCTCTTTTGGTCGGGCGATCAACGACCTGCTCGCCCCGAAAAAAACCGAACTGAGCTGGGATCTTTAGGTGAACAGGGCCAACGGCCAATTGCCCCGAAAACCGCAGTTTGGTCGGTCGCTCCCACTTACATTTGCATTGAGAAGGGCAGAAATCAACCCCTTGACAATCAAATTAGGCTAGCTTTTTAATGGAAAAAGCAGGTTTCATCCAACATGAGCTAAGCCCAAGTCTAGTCTGCTACTCTGACCGCGATTCTTTGCTCAACCCGTTGCGATCCAAGAAAAACTGGTAGATCCGCTGGTATTGCTCGGCCCGGCCCGAATACTCCAAGGCTTTTTCATAGGCGAAAATAGCATCGGCATACAGTTCGTTTTCCTCAAAATACCGGGCCTCGATCAATTTGGCAAAGGCACTGGGGGGAGTGTCCTTGCCCACAATCACGCTCAAGTCGCCTTTGATGGCCTTCACTTCATTGGGCGAAACCCGCACTACCGCGTTGCCGTCGAACATTTGAAGGGCCACCTTTTCTTTGCCATCTGCCCCAATTGGTATCACCTTGAGCAGCAACAGCGGATATTTATTGAGTTTCTGCTTGGCTAGATCGACCACAAGGGACAGTTTCTTGGTGGTTTCGGTGTAGAGCTGGGTCTCGCTCAAATCACTCACGATTACTTTGTAACTGTCATTGACCGAACTCACACTATCAGTCATACTGTACCACCGCAACACGATCACCTCGCCGAAGATTTTGGTGCGCAAGGGCAGCATGGTCTCGATCGGTAGGGCGAAACTCCGCAGCACCGCCCCGGTCTTGTTCATGTGCTTGGATTTGTTCTTGTTGATGGCCACATTTTGGGCCGGGTTGGTCAGTTCGTTCAGCACATATTCGGCGTATTTGGTCGTACTGGAGCTCTTGCTCAGTTGCCCCACCAATGCCTGCACTTTATAGGTGCCGGGCACCACCTCCAAGGCTTTGCCCGTTTTATGGGCCAGACTCAAGTAAGCCCCGGTCGGCACCTTGAGCTCTTCCGTCCCGCTGAGCTTAGTCCCTATCTTGGGGGAAATGCCATTTACCGTTACCCCGCCCTTCTGGGCCAACACCTGAAAAAGATAGTCTTGGGCATAAACCGGCAATGCCCCGATGCAAAGAAGAATCAAGAGGTATTTTTTCATTTTTTCCGCCATTTTAGATTTCGCACTAAGGTTGCGTATATTTCAAAGACATCGCCCGACAGGACAATGACAAATATTGAATACGTAAGATCGACCTTTAAGTTATAATTGGCAAACAGCACTATCACCAGATACGTTAAGAGTACCGTTTCGGCCAATTGAATAAATTTGGTGATCAAATCATACCAAAGGCCGTAGCGTTCGCTCTCATCAATTTTGGCAAAAAGGGCAATGTTGAGGTACCCCAAGATAACTGCAATAATTAGGCTAATCCATTCGGGAACTTCATTGATATAATCTTGGTGCAGGATCATGGACACGATGTTGGCGTGGATCACTCCCCCAAACATATCGGGGGCCGTCCGTCCGATTTGTTTGGGGTTGAGCGGGGTGTAAAACTTGTCATCGTCCCACGTCAGGGCATTGTAGTTGGCCCCCAAATAGCACATGATCACTATCTTGTCGCGAATGGTTTCTGGGGTAAAGAGCGTGTCCAGCACGTCATCCACATCCAATTTGACAAACTTGTCGGAGTTGCCGCGAAAATTGATGTTCTCCGAGTTCTGTTGGCGGGCAAAGAATTTCTTGGTCAGCGTGGAGTCAAACTGCCAAGCGATCTGGGTGGCGAAACTCCGCTCCACCCAGCCGTTGCCCATTCGCTCCTGGGCGGAAGTCTCGCGCCAAGTTTCAAAAGGGGTTTCGCCTTCGGTCAGGGCATTGGTAAACCCCGAGGCGCCATGCTGGGCAAAGCGCGGCAAAACGCGGCGCAGGCTGTCCCAAACCTCCGTACTGTCGGCCAGTTTGCGCCCCCGCTCCAGCTTGCTGAACAGCACCAAATTGCGCGCCTCGGCAAAAGCCGCCTCCAACAGGGAATCGGTCGGTGGATCGATTTCGTAGCGAAACTCAACATCCACCCCCAGCACGCGGGGGCCGAAGTGGTTGAGGATCAGAATTTGCCGGGCAAGATCAATCCGGGGCAAATTGCCAATGTTGACCAATACAATGCTGGTGTCCACCGGCTGCGGTGGGCGGATCCGGAAGGCCACATCGGTGGCATTGTAGTCGGACAAGGCCTGCTCAAAAGGGTTGAGAAAGTCGATGCGGAGGGCCAACTGCTGCACGGCCACCAACACCAAAAAGACAGCGAGCAGCCCAAAAAAATAGTACCACCGAAAAAGTTTGAGAAACCGGCGCATTGTTCAGTAAACGTTTGGGGCTGGCAAGACCTGTTTGGGGTTTTGGAAATGGCCGGGCTAAAGGTAGGGAAAATTTCAAGACCAGGTACCAAAATTTTAAACCGTTGGTTTTCAATGTTCCGGCCACTGATTGACTTTGGGTTTGGCGCGTGGTGGGTGGTGCCCAACGCTACTTGTGCCGCACGACCCATCAACCGGTGGATGGAAGCAGTAACCCCGCCATGCATTGCTTCAAACCCATTACATTGGCCAAAAAAGCTGGCATGGCCTTGGTGCAGGCACAGCAAGCAGCATGTGGGCATTTTTCCAAGCAATTAGCAAAAAAGAAGGATCGAAAAGAAGGTAAGCGTGCTTACCCTGCGGCACAATTGCGCTACACACCTGCACGAGGCAGGCACTGATATCAAGCCGATCCAAGAACTGCTCGGGCACAATGACCTTAAAACCACCCTGCGCTACACGCACGTGAGCAAGCGGACGATAGAGAAAATCAAAATTCCGTTGGACTCGCTCAACTTGAGGGATGAATAAATTTGGAAGTTTCAAACCAAGGCCTTAAAATTGTGTAAAGTTGAGACATAGCTACAGGCTCAAAAGTACGATATGCAAAGTACAATAAAATCTTGAAAAAGTACCAAAAAATACAGAAAGTACAACAAAACTTTCGTATATTTGAGCGTTGTGTGTTATTTTAGAAAAACCAAATAAAAAAGCGTAACTTTGGAAAACAAGAAGTCATGAACAGTTCTTGGTATTTTAATTACATTGAAGAAAAATTAAGTATTCTTACCACAAGAGTTGAACTGCGTGGGGCGTTGAATATACTCGATTTCCATATTCATTCAGAAAATTTTTATCTGCATTTTTTTAATTTGCTTTTCGGCTGGCAACTTGAAAACGAAAATGCTAAGTTACAAAATGTCCCATCCATTGATTTGATTGATAGAACAAACAAAATATTTATTCAGGTTTCAGCAACAAATACAAAAAAGAAAATTGAGGATACGTTGGCAAAAGACATTCTAAAAGACTATTCAGATTACAATTTCAAGTTTATTTCTATTTCAAAAGATGCGTCAAATTTGAGAACTAAAACTTTTGCAAACCCGTACAATATCAATTTTAACCCTAAAATAGATGTTTATGATGTTAAATCAATTCTGA
>JAYUVL010000069.1:0-6020 GCA_043754075.1 Cytophagales bacterium
GATAGACGCCGGCCAGCGGGAAATCAATGGGCAGTTGGCGCAGCCCACCGCCGGGCACTTGGGCAAAATGCTGAAGCGCCACTCCCATGGTGTTGTAAATGGTCACTTGGGCGTTCTCCACCGCTTGGACGTACAGGTCTCCGCCGAAGGCAAATGCGCGGACATTGCTGCCCACCTGGGCCTGACCCACCACTTCGGAGGCGCGGCGCAGGAAGAAGCGGTCGCGGTAGTTGCCCGCTTGCAGGTTCAGGGTATGGCTGCGGCCGGTTTGCAGGTAATAAAACTCGCCCGTGGCCCGGTCCTCGAGGAACAGGTTGGTCAGTGGTTCGGCCGTTAACCGGCCAGTGGTAAACGTGTGTGGACCGCTGGCATTGGCCATTACACTTAGTGGTACCTCAAAGCGTTCACCTTGGCCAGGTTCGGGCAGGGCCAGCAATTGCTGGCGCGATCCATTGTGCAGGGCGGCCAAACTGATCCCGCTTGGCCCGTCCACCTTTTGGGCATCGTGCCCCCGGTCAAAGCCCGGGCTAAAATTGGGGTGGAGGCTCAACTGGAACTGGTCGCTGGTCCCGTCGGCCCGGCCGAGCTCCAGCACCAAGTGCTTGGCCTGCTGTTCCTCAGTGCGGAACAGGGCAGTATTGGCCCCAGCCCCAGTGCGGTGTGAATTGGCAAAATTGAGGTTGCCCGCGGCACCAGTGGTGCGCAAGACGAAAAAGCCCTGTCCCACAGTTGCGTAGTTGATCGGTGAATTGGTGCCAGTGCGTCCCGGATCTAGGAGCGAGGAAGCATTGATGGCCCGGTAGGTACCGTTGCCCTGCCCCAGCCGGTTGTCCACCCACGCATACGCAGATCCATCGAAGGCGCTATTGGCCGCGTCCTCCAACAACCCGGTGCTGCCGCCCGGCCCATCGGAGATGAGGATGGGGGAGGGATAGGGATTCCCCGCAAGGTTAAAGCCCGAGAATGGCCCAGCTGTACGGGTAGTGGGCAGGCTCAGCGCGCCATTGTTGGGCACGCCGGCAAAGGTGACCGTCCCTGTATTGAGGGCTGTGTAGCCCCGCCCAGCGGCCATAAAGTCGGAGGCACCTGCCGGGGCCACCTGCCACTGTTGGGCACTTTCATTGTAAAGCAACCGGAAAGCGGGCAGGACGCTGGTAAGGTTACTGACGCGAAAATTCTGGATGGGCGACGACCATAAATTGTAGGCCAGGGGTGGGCCGACAAATCCGGCGTTGCGCTCGGCTTGGAACTGCCCCCCCACATTGCCCAAGGTACTGGCCGAGGTTTGAACCAGCGCGCCGCCACTTTCCACCACAATATTGCCCGCATAATCGAGCGCACCGGTGGTGGTCACCGTCCGCCCGTTGGTGATGCGCAAGACATTGCCCGCATTGACGATCAGGCTACGGGCAGTGAACGAGTTATTGGTAGCGGTATTATAATTGGCGGCAATAATGGCACCGGTGTTGGCATCGGGCAATTGGTTGGGCACCCAGCCACCGCTGGTCCACGTCAAGTAGGTGGGCAGGGTGAAGTTGCTGGCCGAGGTGGCCGTGTTGACGGGGGTGGTCAGCCTCACTAGGCCAGTGGAGGCCGCCATGATGGGCACTATGACCGTAGCTTGGGTATTGCTGTTGACCGTAAAACTTGGGGCATTGACGTTGTTAAAACTTACCGCCGTGGTACCATTGAAACCTGTGCCGGTGAGGGTGACCACCGTGCCGGGCAAACCTGAGCTGGGGGTAAAACTCGTAATAGTGGGCGCAGGCAGCAAGGTCGAAGTATAATCGGCCGACCAGCCAGCGGCTACATCTGAGCCATCACTGGTGAAGGTGATGAACATGGCTCCGTTGGTGGCCGTGACCGCAGTGGGGAGCGTTGCGCCAGAGAACCGGCCCAACTGGGGGAAGGTAGCGTTGGGGCCGTTATACACGGTCACGAAATCAAAACCAGATTCAGTGGCAAACGACGTAAAAGTCAACATGATCGAGCCGGTTAAAGGCGGTTGGATCAGCCAGGAACAGTTGAGTCCATTCGTATAATTGGCCGCGCCACTGCCATCGGTTATGGTGCCCGTGGCGGCTGTCGCGGTGGGGGATGCACCGCAAGCCGCCACCGCAAAATTGGTGGGGCTCATGGCAGTATTGTTGGCGCCCACCACGCGGATGGGGCCCGTTGTGGCCCCAGTGGGTACACTGACTGTAATTTGGGTAGCACTGTTGACCACATAGCCCGGGGCATTGGTCGCATTAAACCGCACCGCCGTGGCCCCAGTAAAATTGGTCCCCGTGAGGGTGACGGTGGTGCCCACTGGCCCAAAAGCAGGGCTGAAGCCAGTAATGGTGGTAACGGGCAGTGAATTGGAGGTATAATTGGCCGACCAGCCAGCGGCTACAACATCCGCATCGCTAGTGAAGGTGATAAACATGGCTCCGTTGGTGGCCGTGAGCGCGGCAGGGATCGTTGTGCCAGAGAACCGGCCCAACTGGGGGAAAGTAGCGTTGGGGCCGTTATAAACGGTCACAAAATCATAGTTCGACTCAGTGGCGAACGCCGTGAAAGTCAGCGTGATAAAGGTGGCCCCGGCGGGCTGGATCAGCCAAGCGCAGTCCAAGTTGAGGGCGTAATTGGCCGCGCCGCTGCCATCGGTTACCGTACCGGTGGCAGCGGTCAAGGCTTGGTAACAGGGCATTACCTTAAAGTTGCTGCTGAAACCGGTGCCCAAAGGAGCGGTGGCTGAAATTTGGCCAGTGGTAGCCCCGGCAGGTAGGGTGGCGGTGATCTGGGTGTTGCTGTTCACGGTGAAACTGGGGGCGTTGGTCCCGTTGAAGGCAACCGCCGTGGTTCCAGTAAAGTTGTTGCCGGTCAAGGTAACCACCGCGCCAATGGGGCCGGACGGGGGAGTGAAGCTGGCAATTACCGGTTGGGGGTTCACGAACCGGATCGTGTAGTCTTCGGTCTCGCCGCTGACAAATGCGGTGCAGGACTCCTCGGCGGTCATGGCTGCCCCGGGCCGGCTGCGTACCCGCAAGCGACGGGGCGCACTGCTGCGAAGGCCGGTCGGCACCAAAAAGTTGCCAATGAACTCTTGCGTTCCGGCCGAGGCCGAATTGAAGATAAACTCCCCGGCATCGGCAAAATCCAAGTCATTGTTCAGATCGATCCACACCCCAAAAACTTGGGCCTGGGCCCCGGACTGGACGCGGATGGTGGCCGTAGATCCCATCACCAACTCGGTGGTGAAACTGGCCGTTGGGTAGTTGAGGTAGTTGTTGGCCTGGGCATTGCAGCCGGAGCCAAGGTTGGCCAAGGTGCCGATGCTGAAATTGTTGATAAAGTGGCCGTTGGCACAGCCGTTGGTCACCGTGGGGGTGCAGAAGCCGCCCTGCGCCAAGCGAACAGCGCGGCTGGCGTTCACCATGCCATAGCCCAGTTCGTTGTTCCACGTCAGGCTGATGTTTTCGCCCGTTCCGGCTGTGTAAGTGACCCCGCCCACTTTTTCGCACGACTGCTCCAAGATGCCCCGGGCCTGCGCAAGGGTCAAGTCGGGGTTCACCGACAGGATGAGGGCAGCTACTCCCGCCGCGTTGGGGCAGGCACTGGAGGTGCCATTGAAATCGGCATTATAATCACTTGTATTGTAGCCGGCGGTGCCTGCAATGTCGGTGGACTGGATCTTGACCCCGGGGGCGGCAATGTCCAGTCCAGGACCGTACTGGCTACCCCACCAGGTTTCTCCGTCACAAGAGGTGGGCGACTTGCGTTGGTCGCACATGCTCATGGCCGCCACCGAAATGGTATTGGGCTGACTGGACGGGTATGAAATGGTAGCTATATTGTCGTTGCCAGCCGAGAAAAGGACAAGCGAACCTTTGCCCCCGCGCCCCAAAGTGGTGGCGTCAGCAATGGCATCGTTGATGGCGGTGGCGCTGCTGCCCCCGCCCCAAGAGTTGCTCAGTACATCGGCGGCCCCATTGGCGGGTTGCCATGCCCAGTTAATGGCATCGCCGATTCTGGCATCGGTAGTGGCGAAGCCTGCATTGTTAAAAATCCGGGCGGAGACAATCTTGCAATTGGGGGCCACTCCGGCCAGCCCAATGCTGTTGTTGGCCGCCGCCGCCACAATGCCCGCGCAGTTGGTGCCGTGGGCATTGTTGCCACCGGGCCGTCCCCCGCTGCCTTCGTCCGTGGCATCGAAGCCAATGATAGTGTTGCTGCCATCGCGGACGAAGTTGGCCAACAGATCGGGGTGAGACAAATCCACCCCGTCATCAATGATGGCCACCCGGATATTGGCGGATCCCATGCTGACCTGCCAAGCATCAAGCACCCGCATGTCCAGCCCGGCCCGGCCCCCGCGCTGGCCCGTGTTGTTGAGCGACCATTGCTGGTTCAGCAATGGGTCATTGGTGCTCTGCCGCTTGATGAAGCGGATAAAGTTGGGCTCGGCAAAGGCAAATTCATTGGATCGGGCCAATTCGTTGGCCATTTCCAAGGCATTGCCGGGGGAGGCCGGAGTGGTGCTCAGCTCAAACAGGAGCGGAGCAAAGGCATTTTCCCGATCGATGGTGAGTTTCAGCCGGTCGGCCCATTGGTTGAGCTTGCCTAGGTCGGCCCGTTGGTGCAGTTTGACCAGCAGGGAGCGGCTGATGGTTTGCTCGGTCCCGTCCGAATACACAAACATGGGACTGGTACACAGTACATTGGGGTCGGCGGCTACATCCTGGAGCAGGTCTTGCAGGGCAACTTTATCAAGTTTTTGGGCCAACTCCACCACTTTGTCGTCCCGGAGGGCCACGGTGGTTTTCAGGCTGCCCAGTTGATTGGCGCGCAGAACGGCGTTCTGGCTGAGTTCAGAAATGCCGGGTTTGTACTGGACATAGATTTTGTTGGGCACTACGGTCAACTTGACCGGGCCTTCGGGCGTGAGGTAGGTGTCGGTCTGGGCCTGGGCTGGCAAGGTGAGCAGCCACCCAGCCAACAGAACGAAGATGGATTTCCACCCTTGGTGAAAATTTGGAACGTAAAGATGATTCATTAATTTTTTTGTTAAAAGTGAATATTGTAAAGCTTTTCGTTAAAAGTGGATACTGTATTATTTAATTTTCGGTTGTTCAGTAAACTTAGGATAGGAAATTTGATTATGGGCAATGGATCAAGAAGATAAGGGTAAGACGGATATACCAACTAACTCAAACAGGCTCCCCTGTTGAGGGAGTTGTTTTTTGGCTGGAATACTTTTGGGATTGGCTATTGATGGAATAGGGTCTAAAATTAGAATCTTTATTTTTTTGATCCAAACTTACACCCTACTTTTTGCGCATTTTCATGGTTGGCAGGTATGAACAGTTGATCCCATTTGGGCAATTGCGGCGTGGTCAATAGATTTGGCCCATGAAACTGCGCCATTTGCTCCAGCATTTGCACCAAACCGGCCAAAGAGCCTGCCCGATTGATTTTCAGGGGCAGGGATGCGCCAAGGTCGATCTTTCACGGGCCAACCAGACCCTGGCCCAATGGCCGGCTTCACCCGGCCCGCTGCTCGATGGCTACATCCAAGCGGAAATGAGGAGCCACCGAACCGCATTTCTTTGGGGAGGGTATGCCGAAGATCGTGATGTGTATCGGCTCAGTCCCAATTTTCACACTAGTGGCGATCCGCGCAGCATCCACCTGGGCATTGACATTTGGGCCAAGGCTGGCACCCCAGTCTGGGCGGCATTGCCCGGGGTGATCCACAGCTTGGCCGACAATGCGGGATTTGGCAACTACGGCGGCACCATCATCGTGGCCCATGAGCTGGCCGATATCGTGTTCTATTCGCTTTATGGCCACTTGAGTACAGCCAGTTTGGCTGGTTGGCAACCCGGCCAAGCGGTGCAAGCTGGCCAGCGTCTGGCCGAATTGGGCCAACCCACCGAGAATGGCGGCTGGTCGCCGCACCTCCATTTCCAGATCATGGAGGATCTGTTGGGCCTGCAGGGCGATTTCCCGGGGGTGGCCGCCAAGGCTGAGCAGTC
>JAYUVL010000070.1:0-10702 GCA_043754075.1 Cytophagales bacterium
GTTTGCCCTGCTCAAAAGCGGCGCCATCCCCACTGTCAAATGTTGCATAGCGGGCTTGGCGCATTTTATAGTAGGGCGATTTGGCTTGCAGGTTGTGCGCAATGGTGAGCGCCCGCGCAAAGGCATCCATCCCGCCGATGTGGGCGTGGAACAAGTCGTCCAGATCGGTGGAATTGCGGCGGGTCTTGGCGTCAAAATTGATGCCGCCCTTGCCAAAGCCACCCACTTCCAAGATAATGAGCATGGCTTCGGTCAGTTCAAACAGGTCCACCGGAAATTGGTCGGTATCCCACCCGTTTTGATAGTCGCCCCGGTTGGCATCGATGCTGGCAAACACACCCGAGTCGGCGGCCACTCGTAGTTCGTGCTGGAAACTGTGGTTGGCCAAGGTGGCGTGGTTGGTCTCGAGGTTGAGCCGGAAATCGGCCAGCAGGTCAAACTCGCGCAGGAAACCAATACAAGTGGCAGCATCAAAGTCGTATTGGTGCTTGCTGGGCTCAGCGGGTTTGGGTTCGATGTAAAAATGGCCAGTAAAACCCTGCTTGCGGGCATAGTCGCGGGCCATGGTCAGGAAGCGGCCCAAGTGCGCCACTTCGCGCTTCATATCGGTATTGTGGAGGCTCATGTAGCCTTCGCGCCCGCCCCAAAAGGTGTAGCCTTCGCCGCCCAACTCCAAGCAGACGTCCAGCGCGAGTTTTACCTGCGCCCCTGCGCAGGCTACTACGCTAAAATCGGGATTGGTGGCTGCGCCGTTCATGTAGCGCGGGTGGCTGAACAGGTTGGCGGTGTTCCACAGCAATTTTACGCCCGAGGCGCGCTGTTTTTCTTTGGCGTAGTCCACCATGACCCGCATCCGGTGCTCCGATTCGGCCACGCTGCCGCCCTCAGCCACTACGTCAAAGTCATGGAAGCAATAAAACCCGGCCCCGATCTTGGTGAAGAACTCAAAAGCGGCATCCATTTTATCTTTGGCGCTCCCGACCGGATCGCTGGCAGTGTCCCACGGAAAGTGCTTGGTGCCCGGGCCAAAAGGGTCGCCCCCAACCCCACAGAACGAGTGCCAATAGGCGATGGCAAACCGCAGGTGGTCGCGCATGGTTTTCCCGGCCAGCAGTTGGTCGGGGTTGTAATATTTAAAAGCCAACGGATTGTCCGAATCTGGACCTTCATATTGGATCGGGGCAATGCCGGGGAAATATTCCCGGTCGCCCAAGGTAAGGTGTAGTGCCATGATGTTTGGTTGCTTTTGTGCCGCCAATTTTAATCTATTTGGTCGAGGGTTGAAAATGTGGCCGAAAAAAAGTGGTGGCAGCGGCAAAACCATTATTGCCCCCATTTTAGGCATGGGGGGACTGGCAGACGCCGGCCTCCAGTGGCTGGGTTGTCGTTCAAGTCGGAACCAAGATACATAAATGGCAGGACTAGTGATGGCGGGCAAAATTGGGCATGTGGGGCGCAAAGATGGTAGGCTCGAGCGCTTCGTTGAGCTTGAAATCAACGGTTCGGGTGCGTCCGATGAGCTTGCCGTTGGCCAGATACTCGGCCACCACTGGGATCAACACGCCATTGAACAGTTGGTAACTTTGATAAACCTTCACCAGTTCATCTTTCCCCGGGGGCCCTACCAGCCGGGTAGCGATCGGGTAGTGGTTTTTAATCCGGATGTAGGTGTAGATAAACCCACCGTCCGGCTCGGGGGTTTTGATTTCGTGGCAATTGACTCCCTGAAATTCCACTGGGCCGTTCAGTTGGCTCTGGGCCATCAACTCATCGTTGAACAGGATATCCAAACTTGAAAAGTACCGGTAGCCGATCAGTTGCTCTTCCTTTTTCATTTTTACGGGCTGGCTCGATACGGTTGGATCTAGTTTCCAGTTGTTGTTGTGGTCATAACAAAACACATACTCGACACTGTCTCTTACGATCACCCGTTTCATGGACAAAGGCCGTTTGGCATATAAGGTGGCCCGAGCCCGGTATTTTCCCCATAGCTCTTCGGTTTCTTCCACATAAGAGCTGCTTTGTAGCCATTGGCCTTGGCTATCGCAGGTTTTGCGGAACTGGGCCAGCACTTGGGCCAGCGACTGGGCTTGGGCGAAGCCACCCACCATCAGCCAGCCAATCAAAATCAATATCTGCACGCAGCGCAACCGGGGCATAGTTGTTGGAAAAAACATTCTAACAAAGATAAGCTGGAGTTTTTAATTAGACTAACACTTTTGCGCAATGGCCTTGTATAACCACGGCATCTGCTTGGCCATGCAAGGCCATTGCGGCATTTTTTCAGCTAGCCTCAGAAAATCAGTGCGCCTTGGATCTAAATCAATGGAAATTGGCAAAAGCGGTTCTCATTCCAATGTTGCGCCGCCAAGTGCATTCTGATGCTTTGTTTTGCGTCAAGTTGGGTAGTGGGCTAAGTCAGGAGTAAATTTTTTTTTGGCTTTTCCTGATTGCTGGGCTTGATTTTCAATGATTTATAGTGATACCGGCGTGGTTCAATTTGGCTTGACGGCACGTGGCCCAATATTCTGTGGGCATAGCGTGCTTTCCTAGCCCAACTTTGGCTATTTTCGCAAACGCGGGGCGCGGGGCATTGTAGGCTCAGGCCCGCCAAAAAGCTTAAACTGACACCAAATCATGATAAAAAAGACCATTTTCGTTTGCGGTATTTGGCTGGGCCTCGCCGGGTGCGCGGGCGAACCAGCAAAGACGACCCAACAGGAAACTCCCCCAACGGCCCAAGAAGTACAACCTCCCGCCCCGGTGCAAGTGCCGGCTGAGTTGCTGGCTGCGGGCAAAGCAATATATTCCGCCAATTGCCTAGCCTGCCACCAAGCTGATGGCAACGGGGTGCCCGGCCTGAACCCTCCCCTGGCTGGCTCGGAGTGGGTAACGGGTGACAAGGCCAAGCTGGTGGGCACGGTGCTCAACGGGCTGCGCGGCCCAATAACGGTGAAGGGCCAGCACTACAATGGGGTGATGCCCCAACAAAGCCATTTGGCCGATGCTGATATCGCGGCTGCACTCACCTACGTGCGCAACAGTTTTGGCAACCAAGGCGACGTGATCGATGCCGGGGAAGTGAAGGCCGCCCGAAAATAGCGCGGTTCATTTCACTTCGCGGGGCTCAAAATAATAGAGATCGGTAGCAAAAGTGACCGCTTTAATTTTGCTCCGGCTTATTTCCTGCCATTGTTGGGTTGGAAAAAGGGTAATTTCTTCGTCGGATTGTTTCTTGTCCTTGGCCAAAAAATTGGCTTTCACCGGCATGGCAAAACCAGCCTCCCCGGTTTCCCACTTGTAGTGCATTGTCAATATTTTCTTTTTTTTGACTGTTTTATATACCAATCGGGGCGGGGCAGCGTGCTTGAGGTATTGGTAAAAAAATGGACGGAGGTTGGCTGCCAACTTTTGGCTAAAGAAATTAATGGCCTGCTCGGTATCAACGGTGGACAGCTTAAAATGTTGGGCAAACTGGGCCAAGGTGGCCAGCCAAAGGCCATCGTTTTGGATCACCGACCGCAGGGTGTGCAGCATCCAAGCCCCTTTGTAATAATTGTCTGAGTCGCGCCAGCGGGCAAAATTGACCCCAAACGCGCCCAGCATCGGGTCTTGGTTGCCGATTTTGGGCCGCTGGGTTTTGAGGTACTCTACCGATTTGGCAAAACTCCCCGTGAGGCATTCTACATACAGGGCTTCGGCATAAGTGGCAAAGGCTTCGTGCAGCCAAAGCTCGGCATGGTCGCCGATGCTCAGGCTGTTGCCAAAATATTCATGGGCACTTTCATGGACAATGATGTAGTCAAAGCCAAATGAATTGTTTTTGTACTCGTTGCCATAGGCGATGGCACTTTGGTGTTCCATTCCCCAGTAAGGGGTTTCCACCAGTGCATAACCATCTTTCCAAAATGGATACTTACCGAACCGTTTTTCAAAACAGGCCAACATCGGTTTCACTTGGGCGAAATGCTCGGCCGCTTTGGGGGCGTTGTAGTCCAGCACATAATAATCGAGGGCAAGTTTGGCCCCGTCATGGGCTACATAGGTGTCTTGCAGGTGCGCATAGTGGGCAATGTTGAGGGATACATTGTAGTTGTTGATCGGGTAGCTGACTTTCCATTCGTAGCCCCGGTAGCCACCATCCACGGCCAGGGTCGATACAAGGTTGCCGTTGGCCACGCATACCAGTGGTTCGGGCACTTCGCAATAAATGCGCATACTGTCCGGCTCGTCGGTAAGGTGGTCTTTGTTGGGCCACCAAGCACTGGCCCCCAAATGTTGGCAGCTCACCCCCACCCAAGGCCGCCCCTTGGCATCAGTGGCCCACGAAAATCCACCATCCCAAGGAGCATCTGGGGCTGCCCGGGGGGTGCCATGATAATAAATTTTGAACGTTCCCAGTTTGCCCTGGGGCACCAATTGTTTGAAATTGATCACTATGGCAGCACCTTCCCGCCGAAAACCAAGCGGGTAATTGTTATAAATAACCCGGTCAACTTTAAAATCTTCAAACAGGTCGACCCGAATGGTGGTAAAATCCTCGACGGCCCGGAAGGAGATGGCATTGTACCCATTGATGCGCCGCTCGGCCAAATGAACCTTTAGGTTGAGGTCGTAGTAGATGACATCATAGCACGCGCGGCTGGGCGCAAGGGTGCCCCGGAGTGAATCTTGCCGGGCAAAAGCTTGCCCGGGGGATTGGGCCAGTGCTGGGCTGGACCAGATTATCAGCCAACTGCCACCCAAAAAGAGGCAAAAAAGCATTCGTAGGAATGGAAGATATAGGGCCATAAATAGCACCGGGGAAAAGGTTAGGACTTGTAATTTTTCTTGAGGTATTGCCGGATGATGTTTGTCCAGATCCGGTAGCCGGCTGGCTTCATGTGAAGTTGGTCGGCAAGGAACAGCTCTGGCCGGGGCTGACCTTGGGCATTGAGCATGGGCGTAGCGATGTCAATGTAGGTCACATTGCGCTGCTGCTGGCAAAACTGGCGGATCAAGGCGTTGGCCGTCCGCTGCTTGGGCAATAGGCCCGCCCGCAGTGGGCTGGGCTTGATGGCCACAAACCCGATCTTGAGGTCGGGCAGGTGGCCCCGGGCTAGTTTTACCAGTTGTTGAAAACTGGCGAACACTTCTTGGGGCGTTTTTTTGCCAGCGTCCAGATCATTGTCCCCCTCGTAAATGAGCAGTAGGCCGGGGCGGTGGGGCAAGACCGCCCGCCTAAAAAAATGGATGGCCTCGGTCATCTCTGATCCGCCGAAGCCCCGGTTGATGACCGGATACGGGGCCAGATCGGTTTGGCAACTGCCCCAAAACCGAAAACTGGAACTGCCCCAAAGGACAATTCCGCCAGGTTTGGGTGCGGCCAAACTGTCGGCAAGCTCAAAGGCCTGGATCTCATTCTCAAACCGAAGATCTTGGGCATGGGTGAAAGCGGCCAAGATAAATAACAAAAATGCAGCGATAATGGTCTTCATAAGTTAAATTATCGATCTGTAAATTAGGTTGAAATTATTTTGGAAAAAACAGCTTGCCTAGGTTAATTCTGATAAAATCGACTGATAATTAGTGCTGATTAGTATTGGCTTCCTGATGCCAGTGCTTTCTTTGCTTGTTGGTCGTTGGCGGTTTACGTTCGATGCAAACCGCTTTTTTACGAATACTTAGCTTTATAAATGATACATCAGCAAGTTTTTTACTTACTGAACAAAGCCAGCAAGTAGCATTTAGCCTCCCACATTTTAAATAGGGGGGTTAGGGAAAATCGCTGTCCATGACTGCTTGTGGGATAGATTGGTTAGAAAGGATAGCCAATCCCAATATTGTAAACTGGATTAGCATAACGAAAGTTTCCCAGCACAAAGCGTTGGGAAAGTGGCAGTACGGGATCCCATACGCGAATCCCCACGTCCATGCGCATGATAACAAATGAAAAATCAAAACGCAGCCCTAGGCCAGTGCCCACCGCAATTTCGGTGTAAAACCGATTCAGGCGGAATTGGGATAAGGGGCGAGAGTCGGCGGTCAGCATCCATACATTGCCCGCATCGACAAAGAAAGCGCCATTGACAAACCCAAAAAGTTTGGTGCGGTACTCGGCATTCAACTCGACTACCATTTCGCCCGGTCGCTCGAACCGCTCGTCGATCCGGCCATCGGGATCAATGGGCGAGTAACCGCCCGGCCCCAAGCGGCGGGGCCGCCACGCCCGGATGGTATTGCTGCCGCCGGTAAAGAAGTATTTTTCGTAGGGCAAGACGGTATTTCTCACATCACCCACGTTGCCATAGGGCCGGGCCACTCCCAAGTTGGCCCGAAACGCCCACGTACTGTGCTTGCTCCTTGGCACATAATAGCGCAGTTCGGCATTGAGTTTGACAAACCGGAAATATTCGAGCCCAAACAGAGTGGGGTTTTCGGCCAAAAACTTGCTGCTCAAAAAATTAAGGGAGGTGCCACCCGACTCGGCAAATGCCCGGAAATAGATGGCATCGGGCCGTTTGGGATCATAATAGAGGTAATTAAATGAAATACTCGACACAATGAGCCGGCTAAAGCTTCGCAGCAGTGTGTTGCCACCGGCGGCTAGTTCGATCAGGTAGAGGATAAAACTATCTTCAAAACGGGGCGTATTCACCAAATTGAGATCGGCCAAGTTGGCAGTGTAAACCCGGTTGCGCTTTCGGTTGGTCCATTCATAGCCCCACGACGCTTGAAAATTCATCCGGTCATATTCCGGTCGGCGGATGTAGGTAAACCCGGTATTGATGCGGGTGCGGGGCGAATTGATGCCCACCCGCTGTTTCCATTGCGCACTCACTGGCAACAAGAGTCGGGGAAAGGACAGGATACCATTGAGGCTCAGCTCGCGGGCGTTGTAGGCATTGCTTTGCTCGATGACACTCCCCTGCGATTCGATTGCCCCCCGGGCCCGCAGCTCGAAGATTTCGTAGGCATTGAACGTGTTGCGATTTTTGAGCGAAACGCTAAAAAATGGGCCAGGAAGTGCTTGGTTCACATTTAGTCCCGACTCAATTGAAAAATCGTTTATGGGCAGTGGGCTGGCAAATATATCGGTTACAAAGCGCCCCTTGAGCGTGTCGAAGCGTAGATTGACGAAACGGAACATGTCCATGCTGGCCAAGGCCCGTTGGGTATCTTCCACATCGTTTTGGCGGTACACTTGCCCTTTTTTTAACCGTAGCCGCCCATACAACACCCGGTTTCTATAGGGTGTACGCGGAATTTTGCCAAAACTGATGAATTTTACACCAGTCTGGTCGGGGTAGTAGGTAGTGTCGCGGGCTGCCCGATCGCTCTCCACGCCCTCATCAGTCACAACTTCAATGTCGGTGATCCGGAACAAGCGATGGGGGACATTGGTGGCCGGTAGCTCCACTACCAGCCGTAAATCGACCAGCCGCTGGGCCGTCCCGGCCAAAGTGTCCACGTCAAAAAACAAGAAATCTTTGGTGAAATCGTAATAGCCATTGTCCCGCATCAAGCGGGTGAGGCGGTCCCGCTCGCGGGCGAAAGCGATCTCATCGTAGCGCTGGCCCTGCTTCACCAGCGAGTTCACCGAATCGGGCAGGATCAGTTTGGTCACTGCCGAGTCTAGCGAAAAGCGGGCAAACGAGCGGATCAAATGTGGCGGCCCTTCCACCACCTCATAGAGCACCCTGGCCGTTTTGTTTTTGAGCTGGTAGGATGGATAGACCGTGGCCGAAAAAAAGCCTTTCTGCTTGAGGTAAAACTGCATCTGATCCGCCGTTTTGCGCATAATCAGGGAGTCAAATATGACGGGCTTCTCGCCCACCGAGCGCATGAGCCAATTGCCTTCTTCGATCCATTTGCGGAGTTTACCAGTTTCTTTGTTGCGCTTGGCCGTCAGTTTGCGGATCTGGGCTTGGGTGAGCGTGCTGTCGGCCAACTGCGCCGCATACGCCGCCTCCATGTATTTGAGCTCGGTCTTTTTTTCGGCCAGCTTGGGGTCATATCGTTTTTTGCCCTCATAATAAGCCACCAAATAGGGCGAAAAGGCGAATAAAAGTAGTTTGCGGTTGGGCTTTTGGCGATAAAAGGCCTCCAATTCCTCAGAGGGGATGGCTCGGCTTCCTTTGATTTTTTGCTTGAACAACAAGTTTTCGCTGCTCGTAAGGTAACTGGTACCTATACAAGAGGAAAGCAGGCAAGCCCACAGCAAGCCAAAAAAAACTAACTTCGCCTGGCGAATGGATAAATGCATTTTTCAAGGTTCAGCTTCGCAATTTAGGCATTTGCTGGGTCAAGGCCAACAGCAAGCCGATTTATGCCCTGATTAAAATTATTTAAGAGCACAATTGGATTAATTGTCTTGGTTTTCAAGGATTTATTAGTCTATTTTACCCTACGCCAATTTGAGTAAGTATTACTGTACAGTGTCCAGCCAATGAGTATGCAGCAAAAATGGAAAAAACTGATCAGGGCTTTGCACCAAAAAAAGCATCGCCAGTCGGAGGGTCTGTTCTTGGTGGAGGGCGAAAAGGCAGTGCTAGAATTGCTTTCCGCTGCTCCGTCTCACTTGCCGTTCGAGGCCGTCGGGCTGTTTTACACCCCTATGTTTGCCCAATCTTACCCGAGGCTCATTGGGCAAGTGGCCGAGGGGGAAATGGTAGGCTCGGACGAATTGGCCCAAATTGGGACGCTCCAATCCAACGATGCCGCGCTGGCCGTGGTGGAGATCCCTACCGTGTCGCCCGGCCTTGGGCCGCTGGGGAGCCTCACTTTGGCTTTGGACGATCTGCGCGATCCCGGCAACTTGGGGGCTGTCATTCGCATTGCCGACTGGTATGGCATCGGCCAGATTGTCTGTTCCCAGACCACGGTTGAATGGTACAGCCCCAAAGTGATAGCCGCCTCAATGGGCTCGTTTCTTAGGGTGCGGCCCCATTATACCGATCTGGAGGCGTGGCTATTGGCCTGTGAAGTGCCGGTACTGGGGGCTTTTATGAACGGGCAGAGCATCCACCAGATCCGGGTTCCCGATGCGTGTGTGCTGCTCATCGGCAACGAAGCCAAGGGCATCTCGCCCAGTATTGCCCAGTTGGTCAGCCGGCAGGTCACTATCCCGCGCTTCGGGGGGGCCGAGTCGCTCAATGCGGCCATGGCCACGGCCATTCTTTGTGACAATCTCAAACGCGGCAGTCGCTAGGCCTATTCGGCCAACAGCTCGCTCAATGGCAAACGCTTGCGGGGAAAAGCGCCCCGGTGGCCTTTCAGATTGGTCTTGCGGGCCCGCTGCACTGGGCTCAAGTGGGTCGATTCAATGTACTGGAACACCCTAAAGAGTTGAAAGTGGGGCTCTCCACCGATCAAGTTGTTGGCTACATCATAAAATCGTTGGTGTCGCATCTCAAAGGTCAACGTCGGGAGCTCAATCGGGAGCTCTTCACCAGACCATGCCTCATGGATAGGACGAAGGCCAAACGAATGATCGAGTCTGGGGGGAAGTGGTTGGCGCACCCAAACGGTACAGCCAAAAGTGAGCTGCAAGTCGGTGTTGCTCCAATACTCAAAATCGAGCAACAGATCGGAGCGTAGCAGGTAGGCCAGATCGATGTCTGGCGGTGGCAAGGGGAATATCGGTTGGTTTGACATGGTGGTGAAAGGGTTGGAATGAATGGTACTTAGCTTGGGGCTGGCCGAACAAGCCGGCGACGCCCCATTGGCTGGACAAAGCGACTGCGCGATTGAGACGCGCTGCCGCGATTCATGAGTGAATGGCACATAATGGAAACCTCATTTGATTCGTAAATAAAATAGTGCAATAACTGACAAAGAAATCAATTTGCTTAAGCAAGCCCAAGGTTGCCGGCTTCCTATACTGGCGGGAGTCGGGGCGCATCATCCACCACCGCTGCTTATGGGAAAATGAACCGGGGCCGCCCCTGCGCACAAGTTAATTGGCAAAAGTATAGTGAATATTGACCGAGTAAAA
The DNA here is from genome assembly GCA_043754075.1 of Cytophagales bacterium. Classification (GTDB taxonomy): domain Bacteria; phylum Bacteroidota; class Bacteroidia; order Cytophagales; family Thermoflexibacteraceae; genus JALONO01. The sequence goes on from JAYUVL010000070.1 coordinate 9,977, forward strand.
AACTCAATGCTTTCGCGCTTTTTTGATCCAACTATCCAAAGCGGGGGCATCATCAAATTTTACAGGGGAAGGAACTGGCTCGTCCAAGGCTGCCCGAACTGCTTGAACGGCGGGTAGAAAATCAACGCCCAGGCCCTTGAACCGATCCACTGCCCCCAACATGCGCCCTATTTGATAGGAGTCCAGCAGCCAATGCTGGCGGTTGTCGGACGTCCTTATTTCTTTGCGGATGTCCTCGGCAAGGCGAAGGATGCTGGCGTGCAAAGGTTTTAAAAACAGGGCTTTGTTGGGCACTTCATTGTAATCCAAGAAGGTATAAACCTCCCGGTAATGGTAGGGGCTTTCCAATATTTTAACGAGTGCTTCTTGCCAGTTTGGGTTTTCTTTCATTTTGGCGACGGCGCTATCGTGTACCTCCGCATCGTGGTATCGGCTGGTGAAACAGAGGATGTTGGCCATACCCGTCATCGGGTCACAAGCGCTTATACTGGCCAAATGTTGCGCGTGATAGCGGTTTTGGTCACTTATCATGGTCGCCATTTTTTTGTTTTCGCTGCGGGCAGATTCTATCATCAGCCATACCAAACCTGAACCGCAAATCAACACACTAAAGGCAGAAACGACTGCCAAAGGAACTGTCAATAAATAAGATTCACAATTTAGGAGAAATTGTATAGTTCCATTCTCCTCTAAAGTCATTCCTATTGATGTTTAATTCTTTCATTT
>JAYUVL010000071.1:0-3142 GCA_043754075.1 Cytophagales bacterium
TAACACAAAAAATTAATCTTAACGACTGTATTATGACCATAGCAGAACAAATCATCGAGTGTGAAAACACATTATTGACCGCCTTAAGGGCCAAAGACATTGCGACAGTTGAAGATTTAATACACGATAATTTACTTTTCAACATACCGACAGGTCAAAGCATAACTAAGGAAATTGACCTGAATAATCTTCGATTGGGCTTAATGACGGTCAATGACATTATACCAAGTGAACAGGTAATAAAAATCACCGATGACATTGTAACGGTTGCAGTAACGATTCATTTGACGGGTAAATACATGGATACGGTAATTGACGAGCATTTTCGTTATTTGAGAGTATGGAAAATGTTTGACAGAAAGTGGAAAATAATTGCCGGAAGTGCCTCTAAAATAAAATAGCGAGCTCATCCTAAAATCACGATGGGCCGACAATGGGGATGGCCTACTTTGATTGTTACCTTGTACATAACACAAAATTGGTAAATTTTATTTTTCATTTCAACATCTTTTACCCTATAGTCCAAATCCATAGTTCTAGTAATGCCACTCTCGCCAAGCCACTAAAGGTGGTGCGTTCATTGCAAAGCGACGCCCCCTAATCTTTCAACCGACAAAAATCCAAAGGGAAAAGCGTATTTCTATTACAGAGAGGCCTATTTTACTGAATCGGCATCAGCGGTGAGGAGCTTTGCCTGCTCAATTTCCGCTAGCACGGTTGCGTGCATAGCTGCCGTCGAGCGAAACACGGTACGGAGCAATTCCACCGTTTGGGACTCGCTTGACTCTGCATCGGCGAAGGTTTCCAATTTGATCAGGGCTTCGATGAGTTCTTTCATGCCCGAGTAAGAAACGCTGGACTTGAACTTGTGGGCGGTAGCGCGCAGGGCGGCCCAATTTTTTGCGTTGTAATCTTCCCGCATTTGGGGGGGGAAATCTTCCAAATTTCTTTTCAGTGCCCCAAGTAAATCAAGCACAAATTCACGGTTATTGTCGGCAACGTGATAAATGTATGACAGGTCGATCATAGAAGCTGCTAGTTAAGTGGTTTCCTTGGCCCCGATCAGCTCCAATAAAGAATGGATCAAGTTGTTCCACAATTCTTTGAGGTCTTGTTCATTGTCAATTTCGGAAAAGTCGATCACTTTGAGAAAAGTAGATTCGGTCATTTCGTTATGGGATATTTTGAACTCAAGGTAAGAGGAATCGCTGTCCAAACCGTCCCCATTGTCAAAAAAGAGGAACTTAACGTGTTTATTGGTTTGGAGCGAGACCTGTTTGGCCAAGTGGCTGGTTCCGTCCCAGATGATGTCGTATATTTTTTCTTCCGGATCAATAGTGTGCACTTTTTCGGCAAACCATTGGCATAGGCCATTGGGAGTGGCCAAATAGGGGAATAGCATCTTGATTGAGGCATTGATCTCAAATTCTGCTACGTATTTTAACTTGGTCATAGCCGAACGGGTTTGCTTTGCAATATAACATTTTATTACCACAAAAAAACTTTTTGTCATAATTAGGAACCGAACGCAGGATGGGCTACATTTGCAGCCTAAAAAATAAGGCGGGGTAGCTCAGGTGGTTAGAGCGTTGGATTCATAACCCAAAGGTCGGGGGTTCAACTCCCCCCTCCGCTACAAAGTTCTTAGCAATCAGCGAAAAAAACCCTTGGCAGCCTAGCTGCTGAGGGTTTTTTTATTGATTATCAGCAAGTTGGCAAAGGTGTATTTTTCGGGGTGAGCAACAAAAAAAGGTGACACTACTCACACCTGCCATTTTTTGGAACGGGCTATTTTGTCGTTACTTGCGGCTCAACTCTCTCTATCCTCTTTTCCTAAAAATGAAAAAAAAATAAACGTGCTGTTCCTTGCGCGCAAAATGAAGTCGGGCAAAGTGGTGATCTATTGCCGAATTACCATTGGCGATGGCCTGCAACATTGGCAAGCGGCTCACGGGCCACATCGGCCGCAAGGCGTTTGCCACACTGATGCTCAACCGTGAGGTAAACTGGAGACAGTGGCCGCGATGCTGGGCCGATGCCAATACCGCCATGATCCAGCGGCACTACGCCCGCGTCAGCTCGGCCCGGATGGCCCAGGAACTGGTAAAAGCAGGGATGAGCCGATATTATTGCTGTGTTTGGGGCACGGAAATAAACCTTGATTGGTTCTTTTCTAACTTTATGGGGACTTATGGTCTCTTTACCATTTTGCCGAGGTCAACTCCCAAAAACTGGGACCAAGAGGACAATATAGCTTCGCTGGCCTTGCCGTCGGCCAGTTGGTCCATCCGATACCAGTTGCCCGTGTCCAAGCAATGGACAAAAGCCTCGCGCACCCCTTGCTTTTCTATCGCGTTCTTGGCCTTTTTGATGGGTAGCGCCTTGCTGCTTTGTTCGTCCACCTCGATCACCACCTCGGCGTATGCTTCGCCCACCCAAAATGATACGTCGGGGATTTTTAGCCCTTTGTCATCGATCCGGATGTGGTGGATGGCCTTATGAGTGCGTTTCCGCTTGCGGTTGTATGCCTCGGTCAAATCTTGGCAAAAAACCGTTTCGGCTAAGCTCGCGGCGGGCGACATGCCCAGTGCGGTTCCGCCTTGGGCAAAATCTTGGCGGCGGATGGCTTTGGGGTCGTCCCAACGGTTGCGGGGGCTGTTTTTTGGCTTGGTGGTGGGCATCGCGTTTTTTTGGTAAAAATACGGAAAACTTTAAAATTACCGGAGCGTTCGGTCGAACCGCGCTTCCTGCGCCCCAAAGCCCATGAACTGGGCCAAAAACCCGAAAAAGTTGCGGACAGGATTCTATTGGATCAACCAATGAATGTAACACGGCCGCCAGCGAGCAGCGCATCTTTTTTACTACCTTTGAGGTGAGAAAACAATGATGAAAAACTGACGCCTAGGTATAGGTGCGAAATTGAGAAGCAAAAAAAAACCGTAAGCCCAAGTCCTCAACGCGGTCGGCTACCGGGAAATTAGGCGAAATTATACCAAAGGAACAGGAAGTTCCGGGGCGAACTGGCCCAAAAGAAGGCCAATGGGAGGCATCAGGAAAAGCTTGGGCGGGCCCGTTTCACCAAAAAGGTCAATATTTTTGTGCAAAACCTCCCAAAACAGATGTTACAAATGAAAAACACACC
>JAYUVL010000072.1:0-6589 GCA_043754075.1 Cytophagales bacterium
TAACAGTCATCATCCATCTGTCACGGCAGATCGATTCATAGCATACTTTAAGCTGTTATTGTTAAATGACTGCAAGTGTTATACTTTAGATACTTACAGGGATAAAGCTTGCAAAAAGTCTAAAAAAATTACTTTTGTGTCGAGAAACACCAAAAAATTTATTTGATACAAAGTTATAAAAAAACTTCAATCCATTGTCACGAAGTTTCTTAGGAGCCATTTTCAGGAAAGCAGCACCTTACCTTAGCGCTTGGACCCAACTTGCTGCCCCCCCAAGGTACGGGGCTATTTTGTCAAGTCGATCGCACCTAGTTTCTTGAAATAGTACAAAATTGTGCTTATTTTGTGGACAAAAATGCACCAAGCGATGGCAACCCTTCTGGCCTATTTCAAAATGCGGCCCGACCCATGGGCAAAACGTACCCAATTGCCCAACTTAATGGTAGTGAACGTTGGCTTGGCGAAAAGCGGGGCTGATGTGCCATTTTGTAGGGAAGTGCTTTTTATTTACATTTGTGCCCTTTAGAAGTGGGGTGCTGTTAAATCTCCTCCTTCGCCAAGCCCCGAAACTATATACACAATAAATCGGTAACCATGAAATCTCTGTGTGTCTTTTGTGGGGCCAACCCCGGTACCAATCCCGCCTATTTGGAAGCTGCCAAGCAATTGGGGGGCATGCTGGCCGACAAGAACATCCGGCTCATCTATGGTGGCGGCAAAGTGGGCATGATGGGGGCCTTGGCCGACGGGTGCATTGCCCGGCGGGGCAAAGTGACCGGGGTGATCCCCAAGTTTTTGGTGGACAAAGAAGTGGCCCACAACCGGCTCAACGAATTGCTGATCGTAAGCTCGATGCACGAGCGCAAGAAGAAAATGGCGGATCTGTCCGAAGGGTTCCTGGCCTTGCCCGGCGGCATGGGCACGCTCGAGGAACTGTTTGAAGTGGTCACCTGGGGGCAATTGGGCCTGCACGAAAAGCCCATCGGCCTGCTCAATGTGGCGGATTACTTTACCCCGCTGCTCAACTTTCTGGATCATGGTGCGGCCGAGAAGTTCATCCGGCCCGAGCACCGCGCCCTGATCCTGACCGATACCCAAGCCCCCAACTTGCTCCAGCAACTGATGGACTACCGCTCCCCCCGCCTAGAACGGTGGCTGCGCAAAATCGGGGACGCCTGATCCGCCCAACTCAAAACCACAGCCGCAAAACCGCCTTTATTGATCACCGCCTTGGTTTTCAATGATTTGTTTCATCTGCTTTACTAAACCGTTGGGGGTTGGTAAAGGGAAAGAACAAAACTTTTTGCTCCTACCGGCCGTTCTTTGGCCAGATGAAACCCGTTTGTAACCTCGTATGGCTCAAGCGCGACCTGCGCACCCGTGATCATGCCCCCCTGCGGGCGGCGGCCCAAGCAGGTTTGCCGGTGCTGGTGGTGTTCTTTTTTGAGCCATCTTACATGGCTTGTCCCCAATCGGAGGTGCGGCACTGGCGGTTTATTTGGCAGGCCCTGACCGAAATGCAGCGCGAACTGGCCAAGGTGGGCTTACCGCTATACCTGTTGCATGGTGAAGTAGTGCCCACATTGACCCAGCTCACCGAATGGGTAGAAATCAAACACGTCTTTTCATCCCAAGAAAGCAACCTGCAACTCACTTTTGACCGCGATAAGGCGGTGCAACATTTTTGCCGGAATCGCGGAATCATTTGGCAAGAATTTCAGCAAAATGGGGTCATCCGGGGCTTGGCCCACCGCCGGGGCTGGGCGGCCAAATGGGAGCAGTTCATCACCAGTCCGCTGGATACCGTCGACTTGCGCAGTTTGCGGCCCTTGGTGTTGCCGGAGGCCGCGCTGGCTCGGTTGTCCGGCCCCCCTTTGCCCGGGGCCATTACTCGCCCCGTGCCCATTTTCCAGCCCGGGGGCGAAAGCTACGCCTGGCGCTACTTGCACTCGTTTTTGCAGGAGCGCGCTCACCTGTACAGCAAGCACATTTCCAAGCCTGAGTTCAGCCGCAAAAATTGTAGCCGTTTGTCGCCGTACCTCGCTTTTGGCAATCTGAGCATTCGGCAGGTGTACCAACTGGCCGAACAGCGGAAACAGGAAGCCCCCGCTTTGGCCCGCCCACTGACCAATTTTCAGTCCCGGTTATGGTGGCATTGCCATTACATCCAAAAATTTGAAATGGACTGCCGCATGGAAACCGAAAACATCAACCGGGCCCATGATCGGGTGGAAAAACCGTTTAACCCCCATTTTTACCAAGCTTGGCAAAGTGGGCACACTGGTTATCCCTTGGTAGATGCTTGTATGCGCTGTGTGTGCGCCACCGGCTACCTCAACTTTCGGATGCGGGCCATGCTGGTCTCCTTTCTCACCCATGCCCTGTGGCAAGACTGGCGCGAAGGGGCGGCCCACTTGGCCCGGCAGTTCCTTGATTTTGAGCCGGGGATCCACTACCCGCAGTTCCAGATGCAAACCTTTGCCATCGGCACCCACTTTTTGCGGATCTACCACCCCGTCAAACAGTCGTTTGATCATGACCCCACCGGCAGCTTTATCCGGCAATGGGTACCCGAACTGGCCCAAGTACCCGTTCCGCTTCTCCACACTCCTTGGCAAATGACCCAGTTGGACCAGGCATTTTACAAGTGTCGGCTGGGCCACGACTACCCGGCCCCGTTGGTCAACTTTGAAGTGGCGGCGGCCCATGCCCGGGCGGTGCAAGTGCAACTGGATGCCCAGCCGGCGGTGCAAGCTGAAAACCAGCGGATTGTCCAGCGACTGAGCAACCCAGTGCAAGAAGTCCCACCCCGGGATACCGGCGGTAAGTTGGCCGTTTTTGGCAGCCCCTCGGATCAGGATTGAAGTCGAGCAGCGTCATCGGGTGGGGCGGGCAGTCACCCCAGTATTGATTTTGGTGGCTACTTTTTTAGAAAAATGGTATGCACGCATAATATTTTTCGTCCCCTTCTTGTTATTCAAGTAAATGGGCATTTATTTCGCACCATGCTTGCCAATGCCCAAACAAAGCAGCCGAACAAAGTTTTTCTTTTTCTATTAACCTGATTTTCAATCTGATCAATAAATAACATGAAAATCCTCATTTGTATTAGCCACGTACCCGACACCAATGCCAAAATTCCTTTCAAGGATGGCCAACCCGACCTGAACGGGATTGCGATGGTGATCGCGCCCTACGACGATTTCGCTCTGGCCCGGGCCGTTGAGCTCCGCGACGAAACCAAGGGCAAGCTGACCGTGCTCAATGTGGGGCTGGCCGATACTGAGCCGACGATCCGCAAAGCCTTGGCCATTGGGGCCGATGATGCCATCCGGGTCAATGCCAAGCCAGTGGATGCTTATTTTGTGGCTTCGCAAATCGCTGCGATCGCCAAAGCAGAACAATATGACATCATCATGCTCGGCCGGGAGTCCAGCGATTTCAATGGGGGCATGGTTCACGGCATGGTGGCCGAAATGTTGGGCCTGCCATGTGTGGTTCCCTGCATGAAGATGGATCTGGCCGGTGACAAGGCCATTATGTACCGCGAAATTGAAGGGGGCAAAGAAGTGGTGGAAGTGGCCATGCCCTTTGTGGCTGGGTGCCAAGAACCGATTGCCGAGTGGAAAATTCCAAATATGCGGGGCATCATGTCGGCCAAGAGCAAACCCCTCAAAGTGGTGGAACCAGCGGCCGTCACCAACCACACTTCGGTGGTGCGGTACGAAATGCCCACCCAACGCGGCACGGTGAAGATGATCCCGGCGGATCAGGTAGAACAACTGGTCGGGTTCCTCAAGAACGAAGCCAAGGTAATTTAATCTAACTCCAACTTTTTCATACCACCGTTATGAGCAACGTAATTGTATACATAGAAGCCGAAAACGGCGAAGCAAAAAAGCACTCGCTCGAGGCTGTGGCCTACGCAGCGGCAGTGGCGGCCCAGTGGGGTGGCCAAACCGTAGCCGTGGCCACGGCCGATCTGTCGGCCGATCACGCGGGCGAAGTGGCCAAATATGGGGCTGATCGGATCCTGCACATCGCGGAGGCGAGCAATCCCCAAGCCAGCGACATCGCCCAATTGGTGGCAGCGGCGGCCCTGCAAACCAATGCGGGGCTGGTCGTATTGGCCAAGTCCATTGCTGGCGACCTGGCCGTGCCCATGATCGGGATCAAGCTGGGGGCTGCCGTGGTCACCAACGTGACTCAGGTGCCCGACTTGGCCCAAAGCTTTACCGTTAAACGCGCTGCCTACACGGGCAAGGCCGTTACCGAAGTACAGATGGAAGGCGCCATCAAGGTGATCAGCATCAAGAAAAACGCCATCGGGTTGGTGGAGAACCCCAAAGCGGGCGCATTGGAAGCCTTCGCCCCGGAAATGGCCCCCAGCCAAATCATGGTGAAGGAAGTCCAGAAGCAAACTGGGGAATTGTTGTTGCCCGAAGCCGACATTGTGGTCTCTGGTGGGCGCGGGCTGAAAGGCCCCGAAAACTGGGGAATGATCATGGACTTGGCCCATACGCTGCACGCCGCCACTGGCTGTTCCAAACCGGTGAGCGATATCGGGTGGCGGCCCCACCACGAGCACGTAGGCCAAACGGGTATCAAGGTGAGCCCAAATTTATACGTGGCGGTGGGCATCTCGGGTGCAATCCAACATTTGGCCGGGGTCAGCTCATCCAAAACCATCGTGGTGATCAACAAAGATCCCGAAGCTCCGTTCTTCAAGGCCGCCGATTACGGGATTGTGGGCGATGCGTTTGACATTGTGCCCAAATTGACCGCTGCCCTCAAAAGCGCGATGTAAGCAAGTTGTGACCATCACTTGTTCAGCCCCCAAGATGCAACACTTGGGGGCTTTTTTTTGGACCGGCCATGACGGGTAGTGTGGGCCTGCTTGGCGCAAATACAAAGGGAAATTTCGCTCAAATGACCGGAAAATTTGAGGTGTGAGTGCCGATCTTGGATTTTGCACGTAGATTTACTCGGGTTTGGGGGTGGCATTTTCATATAGGCATGGTGCATACCCTACGCACCAAAGCCAATCGGAATGATCAGCTGATGAGTAACGCGTTTCGGTAGAAAAAAGCCAATCATTCAAAATCTTGCAAACGAATGAAAAAATACATTGAATTGGCCCTGCGGTTTTATGTTTGCCTCAAAATAAGCATTTATGCCGTTGGGAAAATGGCGGGCGGCCAGTTTTACGCCAAAGGAAAACTCCCTGCCCAAGTTGCGTCACAAACGATACAAGATTTAGGCGGATTCGAACTTGCGTGGACATTTTTTGGGTATTCCTACGAGTATGTTTTGTTCATTGGTATTTCCCAACTGGTTGGCGGGTTGTTGCTTTTGTGGGACAAGACAAAGCTGATTGGTGTTGCTGTTTTGGTTCCTATCTTGCTCAATATCATTGTGGTAGATATTTTCTTTCAGATTCCCGCCGGGGCATTGTTCAGCGCAATTTTTTACTTTGGTTGTCTGATGATCATTTTGTTCTTAAACCAAGCAAAGATCATTGCCATAGCCCAAACGATATTTGCCACCGCTCCAACGGGTCCTTTTTCTACGCAAAAGTTCTTTGTCAATGCGCTCATTATCGCCCTCGCCATCGTGGTTTTATATACTCTGGAGCTATTTTTAATGAAAATGGGATGAGAGAAACACCGGCAAGGCTTAAGAATAGCAGATAAGTTGCCATCTGGGCCTTGCCTTTCTAGGGGGCGACTCAAAAATAGCAGCCGGAAGACAATGCTGGCCCGGTTGCCGAACTGGCCCACCACATTTCCCAACACCACCCGCAGAGCGATGTACCATCAGTCAATCACCGTTCATTCACTTTAGATCCACTTCATATACAGTATCAATCGGGTCGGGCAAGTTGTAGTGTTGATAAGTGGGCTTTTTGAGGTTGATGAACACGTTGTTGGTGGAGTGGTCGCCCCACCAAGTGTTCTCGATAAAAGCTTCGGCCCCGTTCATGAGTACTTTGGCTTTCAACACTTTGTCTTGGTGGTTTTTGATGTTGATGTGGCCAATGTTCGGGTGCAGCACGTGCGCATACAGCTTTTTGCCCTGCTGGGTGAACCGCCCCCAGTCGGGTTTGGGCAAGTCGCTGGCCCCGCAACCGTAGATGCTGGCCCCATTGAGTTTCATCCATTGGCCCACTTGGTGCAAGATGGCCACGCTCTGGGGAGGGATGTTGCCCCGGGCATCTGGCCCCACGTTGAGCAGCAGGTTGCCGCTTTTGCTCACACAGTTCACCAGCGTGTGGATCACCAGCTCGGGCGATTTCCAATCTTGGTCGGTGGCGTGGTAGCCCCAGTTGTTGTTTAGGGTGAGGCAAGTTTCCCACGGTACGATTTTGCCCTGATCATCGCGGCGGGGCACGTCGGGCACGCCCTGCTCGGGGGTCTCGAAATCGCCCAGGGCGTTGGCATCGCCGATTTTGCCCGTGCCATCGCCCAAGAGGCGGTTGTTGAGCAGGATGCCCGGCTGGTTTTTGCGCACCATTTCCACCAATTCCTTGGCCTTCCACTTTTCCCCCTTCATTTCGCCGTAGGAAAAATCGAACCACATCACGTCCAAT
>JAYUVL010000073.1:0-13652 GCA_043754075.1 Cytophagales bacterium
AGAGAAAAAGACACGAAAACTCTGCGCACAATTGCGTGTTGTGGTAGAAAATGCCCTTGCGGGGATAAAGTTTTTTTTTATCAACCGGACAAGGCAGAGATTCCATATCCAAAATAAGGGAAAGGAAGCTTTTGAAATTTCATGTGGCTTGTACAACCTGAAGCGAAAATTATTATATGCTTGATAATCAATCACCAGCAACTCTGTTGGTTTTGCAAGTGTCGTTAGCAGCCACAACTTCATTCGTTGCGTTGATAGCGCTCTCGGTTTGCTTGGAATCCCGGCAAGAGGTTGTCAGGCCAATCACAACCATGGCGCAGGCAATTATTTTCTTCATCTAGTTGCTGATTTTTCAAAAGTAGTCAATTTAAACCTATGGCGCATTGCAAGGGTGCGGTGTCCCCCCGCTACCGGAATGAACCGCAAAAATGACCCATTTCCGCCCGGGTTTGAGACTTGGTGTGGCAATAGACCATGATGAATGTGCCTTTTCGGCAATGGATTATTGGGGATCAGTAGCAACTTACGACTTTTTGCCACAATCGCCAAACTTGCCAGCTATAGGTTGGGGGGCCTAGCCTCGGCGCGCCGGGTGCGGTTGTTGGTGGCTAGTGACGATTGCTCCTCGTTTTTTGCCCTATTTAAAGAAGCATTTACTCAGCTTGGGCAGGTAAGCGCATTGGATCCAGTGAGGCAGGTTGGCCAGATCGATAGGTGACTAGGTCTTAACACTTAACTTGTCCCAAATAGTTGGGTTTTTCGTTCGCTTTTTTGGCCGGTTCTTCTTTTTTTTGGTTTTTTGGCTTATCATTGTGCCAGTTAAAGCAAGCGGGATTAGCTCAGTTGGTAGAGCGTCAGCTTCCCAAGCTGAAGGCCGCGGGTTCGAATCCCGTTTCCCGCTCTGGACAAAGGTTTCAAACTTGGCAAAAGTTTGAAACCTTTTTTATTGCCCGACCGGCCGCTCGTGGATGGGCACCGGCCGATCCTTGAGAAAAGTACCGGCGCGGTGGTTAAATTTGGCCATGATTTCGCTCACAATGGAAAGCGCGATCTCCTCGGGCAGTTCGGCCCCCAGATCAAGGCCCACCGGACTGTGAATCCGGGCTTGCTGTGCCTCGCTCAACGCAACTCCGGTCTTGGCCAATTCCACGAACATTTTTTCCCCCCGTTTGCGGGGGCCGAGGATGCCGATGTAGGGCAGGTCGGTCTTGAGGAGCTGGGTCAAAATGGCCAAGTCGTAGTTGTAACTGTGCGACATGAGCAGGGCGGCCGTGCGGGGGCGCACCACGATGTGGGCAGCCGCGTCGTGCCGGGGGATCATCCGCACTTCATCGGCTCCCGGAAACCGCTTGGGCGACAGGTGGGCGATGCAGTCGTCGGTCACGGTGACGTGCCAACCCAGCGACTTGGCCAGCGCGACCAGCGGCACCGCATCGTAGCCGCCCCCAAAAATCAAGAGCCGGATGGGCGGTTGGAGCACTTCGACAAACACTTCGGCCACGCCGTTGGCCAGGGGATAGGTTTTGGCCACCGAATGGCCCGCTTGGAGCAGTTCGGCCGCTTCGGCCAAAATTTGGGCATTTAGGCCCGCATCGGGCAATTGGCGCAGCAGTTGGCCGTCGGCTTGGCGCATCAGGCGGTCGCCGGGCTGCACCGGGCCGCCCTCGGGCGCAGCGTACACCGTCGCGATGAGTTCGGGCACTTCCTTGCCCACAAAAGAGCGGAGGAAAGCGATGTGGTGGTTGGTGTCGGCCTGGTCTACTGGTTCGATCAGGACATCGATGATGCCGTTGCAGCCCAGGCCCACGCCCAGACTGGTCGCGCCGGAGTCGTCCATGGTGTCGTAGGTGACCAGCCTGGGCAGGCCCGCCAAGATCACCTGCCGGGCTTTGCGCAGGGCATCACCCTCGAGGCAGCCCCCGCTGATGGCCCCCGTCCAGCGGCCATCGTCGGTCATCAGCATTCGGGCCCCGGGCCGGCGATAGGCAGAGCCTTCCACCCTCACCACAGTGGCCAGGGCTGATTTGCGTTGACTAAAATCGATCTGATCATACGTGTCGATCAGGCGGCGGAGTTCGATCATTTTAGTGGTTGGAAGTTAGGTGGTTGATTGAAAGTTCCGTTGGTTGTTGGCCCGAAAGATTTAGGGGATTGCGTGCGAGTTGTTCTCCAATCATTGGCTGCAATTCCGGCCCGCACCTGTCATTTGGCTGAACCTGCGGGCTAAAATCACGTGGGGAATGGCGTTGTTGCGCGCCTCCCTTACACTCAAAGTTAGCCAGAAATGGCAATATTCAAACCGGGACAACCGGTGGAGGGCGTTTTCTGGTGCCATTTTTCCAACTGGGAATGAAAAGTGGGGCGCCGACACTTGGCGAGCCATAGGGGATTGCTCCTTGGTGGATCAATTAGGCTATGGCAATTAAATTTGGGGAGGGGCGATCAAAACGGGTTGGCTGATTGTTGGTCATTAATATTTTGATAACCAGCATTTTAATTTCAAAAATACCACTATGCAAATATCCTTGACCCATTTGTTTGGGCGAGGCAAGCCCGTTTGCCGCTTTGCATTGCAACGTTGATCCGCCAACCTTCGTCTTAATCACATCAACGTTTCGATTTCCGATGAAAAATCAGTTTTTGTTTGTTTGTTTACTATTGATCGGGCTTTCAACGATGCAGGCCTGCAACCGGGCCGAGGATGCCCCGGCTCCCGCAGCCTGTACAATGAAAGCGACTTTCCGCAACAATATTTGTGGGGTGGGCGTTTGGGGTGCGTATGTGCTGGAACTGGAGAATGGCGAGATTGTTCAGCCGTGGGATGCTCCCGCTAGTGTGGCCAACTTAGTGCCCACGAACAACATGGTGGTGCGGGTGACGGTGACCACGGTGCCGCGCGATACCCGTTATGACAATGTGATCGTTTGTATGGCGATTGGGCCTTATAATGACAAAATTGCCCGTCAAGTCCGGGTGGATTGTATTTCAGCCGATTCCTCCAAGTAGTTGCCCTTGTTTTGAGCTGGTCAAAGGCCGTTTCACCCGAGATGGCCTTTGGTTTTGTGGGCCATTCCCACCAAAAACAGTAATTTGCGGCCCAAATGAAACCGTCTCCCTTGGCCAGCTTGAAATCTTGGCTGGCCCGTGCCGATGCCTACTTGGGTTTGCAGTTGCTGCTGGCGCTGGGCAATGGATGCCTGCTGGCCCGTTTGCTGCTGCTGGCGGGTGACGCTTACCCGTTCACCGATGATCATTGGTTTTTGGAACTCACCCCGGAGCGGGGCAAGTGGGGCACAGCCAAATTTTTTTACACCACTTGGGGCGGGCGTTTCGGCTCTTACCTCATTACCAGTGCCGTGGTGGAAGGCTATCGGGCTTGGGGCACGCTGTTTCATTATTACGGGCCGTTGATCGTGAGCTTGGGTTTTTTTATTTACAAAAACACCGCCGTTTGGGCCGATAGGTGCTCCCTTCGTTTCCCGTGGCACTGGTTGACGTTGGGCAATATCGCTGGCCTGATCGTGGGGGTATGGTGGCTGGCCGCCCCCGAAATCAGTGCTTTTTATTGGTTGTGCGCCTCGGTATTGTATTATGGTGGCATTTTGTCGGCCCTAGTGGCGTTGTACCTCCTTTTTGCCAAACGGCACTCGCCCTGGCTCGTTTTTCCCTTCCTTTTTCTCACGGCGGGCTATGCCGGCAATTCCGTGGAAACCTTCGGCACTGCTTGGTTAGTGGGGTTGGGGGCCTATTTTGGCTATGGCCTGTATCGACCAAAAAGAGCGGAAAAAACCGACCCGCAGCACCTCGCCATGGTCGGCTGTGCATTCACGGGGGCGGCGGTGGGCTGGGCAATCTTGATCTTAGCCCCCGGCAATTTGGTTCGGATGCAGTATTTTCCCAACAGTGGCTGGGTGCATTTGGCCCAAAACCTACGGCGGAACCTGCCTTATTTCTTGACGGAGCAACTACCGGAAATGTTATTGCCCTATTCATTTTTGGCGATTATCTTTTTCTATTTGGGCAGTCAGGCCCAGAAGCACCCGCCCGGATCCGAGCCAGACCTGGCCCGTCAACTGGTCATTGGGCTGGCAATGGTGGCGGGGTTGATCTTTTGTGCGCTCTTGCCCCCCATCTTTGCCACGGGCGGGGTGGGCCCGGGGCGCAGCATGGCCGGGATCGCATTTTTGCTGCTATTGCTGGTAGCCTATTTTTCGCTCCGGTTGGGGCAGTTCGCCGTTTTTCCCCGTCGGGTGGCATTTTTGTTGGCCCTGGTTTTTGGGCTGGCCTATAGCTACAAACAACGCTCCGATCTGCTCAATCACCGGGCAGGGACCCATCGGTTTGCCACCGAATACCGTGCTCGGTTGGCCCACTTGCGCCAGCTGCAAGCGGCTGGCCAGCGTGCCCCTGTCACCCTCAAACGGGTGACCATGCCACCCGGTATTTTCTCATTCAACGAACTTAGCCCTGATCCGGCCCAAAATGGGGCATTTCAACGGGCTTACCAGTTGGATTTTCCGGTGCGGGTAGAGTGACAAGCCGGCTGGGCGACAGGCGGATGCCCAATCAGGGCGTATGAACCAAGATTTGCCCAGTGCTACGAGCTGACCAAGCGGCCTTCCAACTCGGCAATGCGCAGTTTGTATCTTCTTTCTTTTAACTCGGCTTCCTCAATGGCTGATTGGAGCTGTTCAAAATGCACTTGCATTTCCTCTTCTTGGGATCGGAGCAGTTTGCGCTGGTAGTCGGCATCTTCCAATAGTTTGAGGTTATTGGCACTGTTCCGGTGTTCAGCGATTGCGGCCGCCAGCGCGCGCCCCATTCTTTCCAGCACTATCTGCTCGTGGGTGGCCAAGACATGAAAAGCGGCCACCTCGATGATGCCTTCCACTTGGTCGTTGTGCAACAGGGGCACAATGATCAACGAAGTGGGACTGGCCTCGCCCAAACTAGAGACTATTTTTACATAATCTTCCGGTATTTTGGTCAAGGTAAGACTGTTTTTTTCCTGATAGACTTGGCCAATCAAGCCCGCTTTGGCCGAAACCCGCTGCTGGTGGAACTTTTGGCGATTCCAAGCATAGGCCGCTTTGAGTTCCAACTCGGCCTCGCCCGATTCTCCGGTCTCGGCCACATAAATCCCACCTTGATTGGCTTTCATTACCTTGACCAAATGCGCGATCAGTTGCGGGTAGGCGCGCTGAAGATCCCGGTTTTGCTGCAATACTTCATTCCATTGGCGTAGTTGTTCGCTGGCCCAGCTTTGTTGTTCATCCTCAGCTTTGGCTTTCTGCAACTGCGCCATCGCTTCCTCCATTATTTTTCGTTGGGCTTGGGCATCGGCTTGTTGTTTGGCCAGATCCCGCAATACTTCACTATTATTTTTTTCATTTCGCCTAATGGAACCATGCAAAAGCAACAAAGAACCCACCATGAAGAAGAAAGAAAAAATGATGCGCACGAGCTGCTTATCGAAGGAAATAAACTCCTTGTAGTCCACTAATTGGGGGAAAAACCCCGAAAGAAAGGGGATTGAAAGCGTCCAGATGATGTTGGCAGCCAATGCCCAATAGATCAGGCTGCGTTCACGGTAATCGAAAAGGACGAAGATGATGGAACAGATGCCCAGCGCAAGGGTAAAAACCGAAGGGGGCGGAAACACTCCCGGCGGGGTGGCAAGCAGTGAAGGCGAGGAACCGGCCAGCGTGCCCAGCGTGACGATCAACAACCGGGAAGCTTGGTGCCACCCCATGTAGTTGAGCCAGTACATAACCACAACGATCACCATGGCCCCGCCCCCAAACAAGGAGAGGACACCGCCGCCAGCTGAAATCATGATGGGAATGCAAACCACGAACAAGCACGCCAATACTTGGTTGGTCAGCCGGATCTTCTCGTTGATAAAGGGCGGAAAATTATTTTGTAACCCAATAGTAGATATTCTCTTCCACATAACAGCGTAGTTTAGCTAAAATTATAGGCGGCCCAAGGGCCAGACAATTCTATTTCGGCTGCATTGGCGAGGTTCGCCGGCATCAGTTTGGCCACCATTGATTCAAACTCGGCCACTTTTTCATCCACCAATAAAAAGGCAGCATTCAGCACCATGTCGTCCTCCCGCCCGCTGGCCCGCCTCGATCGCAAAGAATTGACCTTGGCCTCACTGGCCACTCCGGCTAAGGTGGCATAAAGGCCATCCACCCATTTGCCAACGGCCAACTGTTCACTCTCGGCCACCAACTGGGCCCGTTTCCGCCCGAGCAGGAACGCCTTGCCCGGGGCGGCCAGTGCCATTTCAGCATCTAGCGCGGCCAGTTGGGGAAAGTGGGCCGCGTCCACCAGATGGGCGGCCGCGCCAGTGCCCAGGTACACTTTGAGCCCGTACTCAGACTTTCCGTGCAAATAAGTTAATTTTTCCCGAAAAGTATCCCCTTGGGTGCGCAATGCGTGAATAAGATTGGTCTCATCCGCGAATAAGCTCGCAAACTTAAAGGGCAGCACCGTGGCCGACCGAATGGCCAGATCGATGACAGCTTGGTGCCGGGCGGCCTGGACGGCCAACCATTCCATGTTTTGCAAATTCAACTCAATGGCCGCTTCCCCAAATTCACTTTCGGGGACGTGGCCGATCAGGGCAAAAAAATCGCCCTCGGCCTGAAAGATCAATTCCGAAAATTCCTCGGGTAGGGCAAACGGCCGATCACAAACGGCAAAAAGATAAATCAGCGGGCTGGACATACACTTATTTTGATTTTACAAAGTTATTAGATAAATCTTACTTGTGTTTTGTTTGATTCGCTTTTGCATTTCTTTAAAGTTAGATAATTGGCTATCAGGTCATTGGTTTTTAACCTTCGGCCTGCTTGGTCGGTCTGACAAAATTTGGGCCTGCCTGCACTTTGTTAGCGGTTCAATAACGACATTTATCTAACATTGACCAAAATTTAAGCCGTGATAAGCCATTTTTTTTTGGTGCAAATTTGTAACGAAGTTAAAGAATAAAGGTTGAGTCACGAGGTCTTTGAACATACTTCGGCAATTCCCACACTTAGTTTAGCAAAACAAAGTCGGCAACCCATTGGAGGGTTGCCGACACTTTATCCAAAGATTTACTACATCGCGCCAAACCATGATCAGCAAAAGCAAGATTGCCCGCCGCTTTTACCTTTTCGCGCTGAGCATTGCCATGCTGGCCGCTCCAGTTCAAGCGGCCAATTTTGCGCTCCCAATCGTAAATGCAGGTTACCCCAGCTTCGTGCAGTTGCCAGCCAATCAAGGTTCGCTCTTGGGTACAGCCACCGACCCCGACGGAGGGGCATTGACCACCACTTGGGCGTTTTTGGGCGGGCCGACTACTCCCAGCATTACTTCGCCGAGCCAACTCAATACTCAAGTAACGGGGCTCACTGCGGTTGGCACTTACACCTTTCGGCTCACGGCCACCAGCGCGGGCGGATCGGCCAACACCACTACCACCATTACCGTGATTCGGCCCTCGATCCATTTGGCACTGACCGCCAATTCCCGGATCGTGCTGCCCACCAACCAAGTGGCCATCGGGGCCAAAGCTTGGGTCAACGGCGGGAACATTGCCACCTACTCATGGAGCCAAACCAATGGCCCCAGCCCAGCAACCCTCGCCGGGGCCAACACTGCCGATGTGGTGGCCAGCAACTTGGAGCGGGGCAGCTATACTTTTCGCCTTGACGTGACCGACAACTTGGGTGGGGCCGCCAGTCAAGAAATGGTGATCAATGTGATCAACGACCTTGCCGTGACCGGCTTGCGCCTCACCACTGCCGATTTGGGCAGCGATCTGGGCCGAGTGGTGGATGGGTCGGTGGTCAATTACGTGAACACTCCCGCCAACGATCTCAACTTGCTCCCGATCACCAAGGGAGCGATTGGCAGTGTCCAGTTTGTAGTGTACGACGGGGCCAACCAACTCTTGGGCAAAGTGAGCCAATCTGCCCCCTTTGCTTTGCTGCAAAATGAAGCTTGGCCGACACTGCCCGCCGGTAATTATACCGTTACCATTACGCCGTTTGCGGGCCCCAATTTGACCGGTAATCAAGGCCAAACCCTCATTGTCCGTTTTGGGGTGAGCTTGGGCGGCAATGGACGGGTGGAAATTGGCGATTAATACAGCCCCCCAATTTTAGCCTTCTGTGTAGTTTAGCCCATTGGCTGGGCCCAAAGAGCGCCCTCCCAAATAATGGAGAATCTCCAAGTTTGCGTAGCTTTACCCTCCACTATGCTACGTTTCCATGATGAAGTTCTTTTGTTGCCTTGCTTTTTGGTTCATTTTGTTCACTTTGTCGGTGCACGCCCAGGTCGTTCCGAGCACCTTCACCCGTGAAGATAGCCTCAGGGGTAATGTTACCCCTGAACGGGCGTGGTGGGATCTCACCTACTACGACCTTCAAATCAGAGTTGACCCGGACAGCCAGTCCCTGAGCGGCAGTACCACGATCGTCTATCGGGTGCTCCAGCCGGCCCAAGTGCTCCACTTTGATCTGCAAGCCCCCCTGAAAGTGGAAAAAGTGATCCAAGCCGGGCAGGAATTGGCCTTTAGCCAGCAGGGGGAGGCCGCCTATTTTGTCACCTTGACCCAGCCACAGTTGGTGGGCCAGACTGGGGAATTGGTGGTTTACTATTCGGGCAAGCCCCGGATCGCCCGCCGCCCACCATGGGACGGCGGTTTTCAATGGCTCAAGGATCAAGATGGCAATGATTGGATCTCCGTTTCGTGCCAGGGACTTGGGGCCAGTGTGTGGTGGCCATGCAAAGATCACCCCGCCGACGAGCCTGATAGTATGCGGATGCGGATCACGGTGCCCAAGCAGTTGATCGACGTATCGAATGGCCGCTTGCGCCAAGTGGTTGACAATGTGGATGGTACTCGCACTTTTGACTGGTTTGTCGGCAACCCAATCAACAACTACGGAGTCAATGTCAATATCGGCAATTATGCCCACTTTTCCGATACGCTCCACGGCGAAGCGGGGGTTTTGTCCTTGGATTTTTATGCCTTGCCCTACAACCTGGAAAAAGCCAAGACCCAATTTCAACAGGCCAAGCCCATGCTCCGGGCCTTTGAGCATTGGTTTGGGCCTTATCCATTTTATGCAGATGGCTACAAACTGGTCGAAGTGCCCTACTTGGGCATGGAACACCAAAGTTCGGTCACTTATGGCAATAATTTTGGTAATGGCTACCTTGGCCGCGATTTGTCGGGGACCGGCTGGGGGCTAAAATGGGATTTTATCATCATCCATGAATCTGGCCACGAGTGGTTTGCCAACAGTATTACCTACCGCGATATTGCCGATATGTGGATCCATGAAAGTTTTACCAATTATTCCGAAACCTTATACACGGAGTACTACTATGGCAAAAAAGCGGGCAGTGAATACGTGATTGGCACCCGTCGGAACATCGCCAACGACAAGCCGATCATCGGGGTGTATGGCATGAACCAGCGAGGTTCGGGCGATATGTATTACAAAGGCGGCAACATGCTCCATACCATCCGGCAAGTTTTTGACAATGATGAAAAATTTCGGCAAACGCTGCGCCAAATGAACCGAACATTTTACCACCAGACCGTAGATAGCAAACAGATGGAAGATTTCATCAGTCAGCAATTGGGCCGCGACCTTACCCCGGTTTTTGATCAGTATCTGCGCGACGTGCGCGTGCCCTTGCTCGAATATTCCCTCCGCGAAGGCAAGCTCAAATACCGCTGGACCAACTGTGTGCCGGGCTTCAACCTGCCCTTGCGAATTTTTACCCCCCTTGGCCAGTCTCGGTTCATTTACCCGACCGATCAATGGCAAACCCTTAAGCTGCGCGCTGACGAAATAAAAGCAGATGATAATTTTTATATCAAAGTGCAGCGGTTGAAGTAACTCCCAGTCAATTTTTGGGTGGTTCGCCCTGCTGGTTGCCCACCGAGTTTTAACAATGAACCCTTTACTCCTGAAAAAACCTTGATTTTTGCCCTTGGTTTCCTGTCGTGATAACCGGTGAGCAAGTCGCGATTGTCACCCGGGGTAGGAGGGAACGCCGGGAAGGCGATCGAGTATTTGCGAAAAACGATTAATTTACCGCTCCATAATAGCCAACCACCAGCCGATGAGCCCATCCAGCACCCAACATTCCCAACTGGCCAAAACCTTCAATCAAGACGAAGATCGCGTAGATTGGCACGACAAGACGCTCTGGTTCATTCGCCAAAAACGCGACCGGGCAGCCCAGCAACTCCCCGAATGGGAAGCGTTGCGCACGGCCGCGTCGGGAATCAAAGACAATGTGCTGGCCAATCTGGATCAGTATTTACTTGAATTTGAGGCCAATGCACTCCGAAATGGAATCAAGGTGCATTGGGCGGCCGATGCCGCCGAGCACAACCAGACCGTCCACCAGATCTTGACCGAAAACGGGGTGTGCCAAATGGTGAAGAGCAAATCGATGCTGACCGAGGAGTGCCACCTCAACGATTACCTGGCCGAACGCGGCATCGAGGTGATTGACAGCGATCTGGGCGAGCGCATTGTCCAACTGGCGGGCGAGGCCCCGAGCCATATAGTGCTGCCCTGTATCCACAAGAAGAAAGAGGAAATTGGGGAACTGTTCCACCGGCACTTGGGCACGCCCGAGGGCAATGCCGACCCTGATTTGTTGACGGCCGCCGCCCGGGAACACCTGCGCGACAAGTTCCTGACCAGGCGCGTGGCCCTCACCGGGGTCAACTTTGCCATTGCCGAAACGGGCGAGTTTGTGGTGTGCACCAACGAAGGCAATGCCGACATGGGCGTTCACTTGGCCGATGTTCACATTGCCAGCATGGGCATGGAAAAAATCCTGCCGATGCGCGAACATTTGGGGGTGTTCCTCCGCTTGCTGGCCCGCAGTGCCACCGGTCAGCCAGTCACTACGTACTCCAGCCATTTCCGGCGGCCCCGGGCTGGTCAAACCATGCACTTGGTGATCGTGGACAATGGGCGGAGCACCCAATTGGGCCGGCCCGATTTCCGCAACTCGCTCAAGTGCATCCGGTGCGGGGCGTGCATGAACACCTGCCCCGTCTATCGGCGGAGTGGCGGCCACAGCTACCACCACGCCGTGACCGGGCCGATCGGGGCCATTTTGGCCCCCAACTTGGACATGAAAAAGAACGCCGATCTACCCTTTGCTTCCACCCTTTGCGGTTCCTGCACGAACGTTTGCCCGGTCAAGATCGACATTGATGCCCAGCTCTACAAATGGCGGCAAGTGGTGGTGCAGGAAGGTTACGTGGGCGCGGGCAAGTCGCTTGGCATGAAGGCGCTCAACTTCACCCTTTCCCAGCCGGCAATCTTCGAGAAAGTGGGCCAAGTCGGGCGCTGGGCCATGCGTTTGGCCCCGTATTCGGTCAGCAATCCACTAAACCCTTGGTACACACAGCGGGAGATGCCCCAAGCGCCCAAAGAATCGTTCCGGGAATGGTGGGCCCGGGAGCGTGGCCAAAAAAAATCCTGATCAAACCCGCTCCACATGAAACTTGGCTACGCCCGCATCAGCACCCGCGATCAGCACGCCCACTTGCAGCACGATGCGCTCCAAGCGGCCGGCTGTGAGCGTATTTTTACCGAAACCGCCAGCGGGTCGCGCACCGATCGGCCGGTACTGGCGGAACTGCTGGCCCAAGTCCGGCCTGGCGATGTGATCGTGGTCTGGAAACTGGATCGCCTGGGGCGTTCGCTCACGCATTTGGTGCAAACGGTGGGGCGACTGGTCGAGCTGGGGGTGGGCTTCAAAAGCCTTCAGGATCCGGTGGACACCACCAGTGCCCAGGGCCGCTTGGTTTTCAACTTGTTTGCTTCGCTGGCCGAGTTTGAGCGCGATCTGATCCGGGAGCGCACCCAGGCTGGTCTGGTGGCGGCCAGGGCGCGCGGCCGAGTGGGTGGCCGGCCCCGAGGGCTGACCCACTCGGCGGAAATCACCGCCCACGCGGCCGCCACTTTGTATCGCGAGGGCAAGTTGTCGGTTGCGCAAATCTGCCAAAAATTGGCCATTTCCCGCAGCACGCTCTACAACTACCTTAGATTCAAGCAAGTAGAAATTGGCGCTTACCAAAAAAAGCCCCCAGTTCTGCCTAATGCCCCGCCCGCCCAGTAATGGAGGGGGGCACTTCTATTGATTTACCGCACCCCGCTGGATGGCCCGCCGCGAAATGTAGGGTAGGCCGGTCAGCGCAACCAAATCTTGGCAATGGCAATGAGGCCAATGAACGCCCAAACCAAATTGAGAATGGTGTTGGGGTAAGCTTTTTTCTGGTACGTGTAATACATCAGCACCAAGCTGCCAGCCAGGTTGAGCAGTTGGTAAGTCAGGCCATCGGAGGCCATCCACCCGTTGCTGTTCAGGGCATACGCGCCCACGAGCAGCAGCGCGCCCACCCAGCCCAAGGCTTCCAGGACATTAAAGTTGTGCATCATGGCCATCAAATGAGCACCAAAGGAACGATATATTTTGCAAGATTGGCGCGTGGCAAAAAAAACCCGCGACCAGGGGCCACGGGTTTTCAGACGATTACAAACTTTAAAACCAAAATCTCGGATTGGACGGTGGCCCAGCGTTACTTGACCACAAATGTTTGTTCCAACACCTTATTGTCATTTTCTACCGTTACGGTATAGGTACCAGCCTTTAGACTGGAAAGGTTGTACCGGCGGGCGAAGTTGTCGCTCTCGTTGTGCTCACTGTACAAGATTGTACCTTTGCTGTCCCTCACTGTAATATAGGTTCCTTCTTCACCGCCATGGTAGGCCACTTTGAACATGCCGTTGGCCAGCTTGGGCGAGATGTAAGCATTAAAGGGAGTAGGGTTCAATTTGGCCCCACCCACCGCCACTTGCTCGACGGTGTAGAACTCACCATTATTGATTTCCACACGGTAAACGCCCCGTCCAATTGCGGCCAAATCGTAGTTGCGCTTCAGTTCCGTAGCATGTTCAATGCGATCGGTGTAGAGCAATTTGCCTAGCGGGCTAAATACCCTTACGGTAACATTCTTGCCCAACTCATTTTCAAAAGTCAAGCGAAACTTGGTGGTTGCGTTGAGGGCGTAAAGACTGTAAGCAAACTTTTCTGCGGGAACTACGCGGCCTGGATCGGTGGGATCAATGTTTCTGGCCATTACATTGTTGAAAGAAACAGCAACAAAGAGAGCAATTGCGAGTAATTTAGATATGATAGCTTTCATAGTACAAAGTATTTAGATGGATGTCGTTTGGATTGAACGACGAAGGAGTATATGCCAACGCAATGCCAAAAAATATAACTAGTTGTAAAACAGTATGTTGTAATTCATTTTTGAAAAACCAAGTGAACAAAATGTGCGAATATGAACAGCGCTTGATCGGGGGTGCTGCAAGTCAAAATGAAGATAATTAAATTTGCATAAATAGTTCAAAACCAAAAATCATTCCCTCAAAAAGACCATTTCGCTGATGGGGCAGATCAAAAAATGAGATAATTTGAAGTTTGATTAGGACAAAAGCCGCAACAAGTCCTCATTTTTGGCGGTACTGTTATTTTTTCCATGTCTTTTCTTTGGTCAAGAAAGCGTTCGCAAATGGTAACTGTTTAGGTGCTTATTTTAATTT
>JAYUVL010000074.1:0-4442 GCA_043754075.1 Cytophagales bacterium
TAAGCTGTTGCAAACCTCGCCAGCGGGGGGCAATAAGTAAGGCCGGCCCCGCTATGCCGTTTGTCCCCTGACAAACGGCATAGCAGGGCAGTGGCGGCCCAGAAGTTTGCATTTTTGCCTTCAAACCAGTCATTTTATCATCACTAACTTTTCAGACATGAAAAAGGTCAACATTATCCTGTTTTCGCTCTTGGCCCTGGGGCAGATGGGCCTAGCGCAGGGCATCCGGCTGGACGGGGCCGTTGCCCTCCGCACCGATGGCGCGGCCAGCATTGTCACCAGTGGCAACTTTCAGGTCAACGCAGGGGGTATCCTGACCCTGGCCAGCACCTCCACCATCCGCTTGGACGGGGCCGCCCAGACCGTCGACTTTGGGGGGGCCACGCTGGGCACGTTCTTGGTCGAGGGCACGGGCAACAAGACGGTGCAACAGAACCTCACCTGCGTTAACCTGACCGTGAGCACCGGGGCTACGCTCGTAGTGCCGGCCAACGTGACCACCACCGTCACCACGGCCCTCAACTACGCGGGCAACATCACCGTGCAGTCGGGCGGCTCGCTCGTCCAAACGGTGGGCAGTACCCTGGGCACCACTTCGGGCACGTTTACCGCCCTGCGGGCCGTGGCCAGCAAGGTGGGCTTCGGCTACAACTTCATATCCCCGCCCACCTCCGGGACGGTGCTCAACAGCATCGGCACCGCGTCCTATCCCAACAACCGCTTCCGCCATGACCCCACTCTGGCCCCTGGGGCCCGCTGGATCGCCGTAGCCGGGGCCAGCGTGCTGGCCAACGGGACGGGCTACACCTTCCTTTCCCCGAGCGGGGCCAGCACCCTGACCTTTGTTGGCCCGCCGGGCAATGGCCCCATCAACGTGCCCCTGACCGGGCAGGCCGCCTACCGCTTCAACCTGGTGGGCAATCCCTACCCCAGCCCCATCCAGTTGGCCAGCCTGTTCACCGACAACAGTTCGGGCACGGGCATTACCGGTACGGCCTGGTTCTGGCAGGACAACAACAACAACACGGGCACGGGCAGCTACCTGCCCCTCAACGCCGTGACCAACCCCACCGCCCGGGTGGCAGTGGGCCAGGGCTTTATGGTACAGGGCCAGGCCAATGCGGGCACGCTGGCCTTCAACAACGGCCAGCGCGTGGCCGACAACCCCACCTTCTACCGCCCCGAGGGCGACATGGAGCGGTTCCGGCTGGGGGTGGCCAGTGCCAGCGGCACCGACGAGGTTTGGGTGGCCTTTGCCCCCCAGTTCACCACGGGGTTCGAGAATGGCTACGATGCCGAAAAATTGGACGGGGCTACCCATGTTTCCCTGGCCACGGTGGTGAACGACCAGCGGTTGTCGGTGGCGGCCCTGCCCCAGCAACTGAACGGGCGCTTTGAGTTGCCGGTGTCGCTGATGGCCAGCCGGGCCGGGGCCTACACCTTTGCGGCCAAGGAAACCGACACCCCGACCACCAAAAAATTGTTTTTGGAAGACCGCCAGACGGGCGAATACTACTACCTGCAACCGGGCCGCAACCATACGCTGAACCTGCAAGCGGGCAATTACCGCGACCGGTTCTACCTGCTTGGCTCGGGCGAGGTGGTGGGCCAGCCCCAAACGGGCGAAATGGCCGCCGCGTACAGCTTTGGCCGCGACCTGTTCGTGGAGGCTGACCAAACTGCCGAAGTCCGCCTCTACACCGTGATGGGCGTGGAAGTGGCCCGCTTTGCGGGGGTGCGCGGGGGTGCGCTGCGCCGCCTGCCCGTGGACGTGCCCGCGTCGGGCATCTATGTGGTGCGCGTGACCTCGGCCAGCGGCACGGTGGAAAAGCAGGTCTGGCTGGAACGCTAGGGTAGGTTTTGGTTTGCCGTTTGTGTCCCCACAAACATTCACTGGGCCAAAGGTTTCCCCCCCCGCACCGGGTGGGGAACCTTTTTTTGTTGCCCCCATAAAACTTGCATTTCAGGCGGCCACTGATTTTGACGATCAGCATCCCCCCAAATTCAAGCGATCGCGGTGGAGTTGTCAGTGGGCCAGTGGGTGGCCAGCGCGGCCAAAGCACTGACCAATTTGCCCATTGGCCAGAAGCCGCACTGCCTTGGCATTGGCGGTGGGCCAAAACCCTTTTTTGGGCCCGATCCACCTTCACCAGTGGTCAGCGGCCGATTTTTCATTTTTTTGGTATAAAAGTATTACCTTTATTGCGCTGTTATGGGCAACTCTATGAACGACACAGATAAACATAAACTTCGACAGCCAGAACTTGAAGCTAACATCTACTACTTGACTGAAAAAGAAGGTGGACGAAAGACTGCTGTGGGAAATGGTTATCGTGGACAGTTTTACTACAATGGAAAAAACTGGGACGCACCACAACAATTCTTGGACAAGGAAATTTGTAATCCTGGCGAGACAGTAAAAGTTTATTTGCAAACATTAAGCACAGACTTTCACGTTGGACAATTTTATGTAGGACAGGAATTTGAAACAAGAGAAGGTGGGAAGACAGTTGGTAAAGGTAAAATCACAAAAATATTACGACCCGACTTCAATTATTGGGACGGTTCGACCTTGCTGAAATCGCTTGACAAAAATATTAAACCTTATTCCGACAGTGACGACCTACTCGGTTTTCGTATTGACTTTGAAGGCTGGTTGACCGAGACAGAAATAATTGACGACATTGAATTTGAAATGACGGGCAATTTGGAATGTATGATGTTGGTGAAGTGCAAACTCGTTAACAAAAAATTGCAACCAAGAGAAGTTGCCGACAAAATTATTGAATGTTGGAAAACAAGATTGGCGACTTCAAACCAAATGTATAAAGTTCAAATGGACACGAGCTACGATAATAATAAAAACCAATCGCATATTGACAAGTTCGTTTTGACATTTGCAGCTTGGCACACAATATTTTTAACAGGACAAATCATAGTGACGGAATGAAAAGAGCAGCCCATAACAGCATCTACCCAAAAGGCGCGGTTTCGTGTTCCAAAGACAGTTTTGTGGTTAATCAAACATTCGTTTTTCAAATCAAGTTTTGTGGTAAAATCCCGCCCTTCGGGTAGCTGCGAAACGATGGTTGCAGCTCAGCGGACACTTATTTTTCCCATTATCAAAACTAGCTATTATATGCCCAAATACAAACTTATGGTCAACAAGAAAAAGTACGAAGTGGAGGCCGATGCCGACACTCCCGTGCTTTGGGTATTGCGCGATCACCTCGACTTGGTGGGGACCAAGTATGGCTGTGGCGTGGCCCAATGCGGGGCCTGCACCATCCACTTGGACGGCAAGGCCACCCGCGCGTGCGTCACCACGGTAGCGGCAGTGCGCAACCGAGCCATCACCACCATTGAGGGGCTTTCCGAGCAGGGCGACCACCCCCTCCAACAAGCGTGGGTGGCCCACGATGTGCCCCAATGTGGCTACTGCCAAGCGGGCCAGATCATGAACGCCGCCGCGTTGTTGACCGCCACCCCCAAACCCACTGAAGCTGAAATTGAGGCCGCCATGCGCGGCAATATTTGCCGTTGCGCTACTTATAACCGGATCAAAGAGGCCATTCAAACCGCTGCTAATCAATGAAAACTTCCTATAACCGTCGTTCTTTTTTCAAGGTGACGGCCTTGGCTGGCGGGGGCGTATTGCTGGGGTTCAACTGGCTGGCCGCCCAAAGCATGGGCGCACCGGGCAGCAAGGCCCTCCTGAGCGAAATGACCGCCCTCAATGGCTTCATCCAGATTGATGTCACTGGTTTGGTGACCATCATGTCGCCCAACCCCGAAATTGGGCAGAACGTCAAGACCTCCATGCCCATGATTGTGGCCGAAGAGCTGGACGTGGCCTGGAAAAACGTAGTGGTCAAACAGGCCCCACTCAACACCCAAGTGTTTACCCGACAGGTGGCCGGGGGCAGCCAGTCGCTGCGCCAAAGCTGGAAAACGCTGCGCTTGGCGGGGGCCACGGCCCGGCAAATGCTCATCAATGCCGCCGCCCAAAAATGGCAGGTGCCACCGGCCGAATGTACCGTTTCGGAAGGGATCATCCGCCATGCCAATGGGCAGCAACTGACCTATGGCGAGATCGTGGGTGATGCGGCCAAGCTGGAAGTGCCCAAAGAAGTGCAGCTCAAAGCGCCGAAAGATTTCAAGATCATCGGGAAAGACACCAAAAACGTGGACACCGGCGACATTGTGCGGGGCAAACCCCTGTACGGCATTGATGTCAAAAAACCCGGAATGCTCTACGCGGTGGTGTTGCGCCCGCCCGCTTTTGGCCTCAAACTCGATACTTTTGATGACTCCGCCACCCGTAAAGTAAGCGGAGTGCGCCAAACCGTCCGTTTTGGTGACAAAATAGCCGTATTGGCCGACACCACTTGGGCGGCGATCAAGGGCCAAAAAGCCTTGGTTGCCCAATGGAAAGAGGGGAC
>JAYUVL010000075.1:0-2055 GCA_043754075.1 Cytophagales bacterium
TTGTTTAGCTCAAGCATAAGCCGATCAAAACGCGAGGTTTCATTTTAACTAATTGAATATCAAGTTTTTGAAATTCTAAAACATACTCTAAGCTTGATCTAAAATACGATCAAACATATTTAGGGTATCTTGTTACTACTGTATTTGCAATATTTTGTCTAGAAGGCAGTGACTTAAACTGTCTAAATCTAAAATATACCACCTAGGCACTGTGTTGAATCACCACACCGGCAGCCAACCCCACTACCGTTAGAATGGCATATTGTGCGATCTCCGGTAAACCAGTAATCACAGTCTATTGTTTCGGATCTACAATAGTAAGTGTTCGCAACTGCCTGATTGAAAGAAGAATGAGGAACAAAATTTACTGCAATTGTTAGCAGGACTATCCAAAACGCCCGGTAAGGTGCGGAAATCTTTGAAATTTTACTCAGGTTGGTTTTCGTAACGTTGGGATTTGAAGGTTAAACAAGTACGAAAATGCCATTCTATGCTTTTATTTCCAAATTTTATATGTTAATAAATTATTACATTTTTGCGTTGTTGGGGTTAGCAAAGGATACCAGCTAGCACCCTGCGGTGGCAAGTCTTCGGCCCAGCGGACGCCCATGAAACGGAGACTGCCCCCAGTGGCTTTATGCCTTGTGGGCAAGTTTTCGGTGGGTAACCGCCCCGGCAGCCTCGGAGCACGGCCCCACCGGCGCAACTGTTGTCCGACTGCGCGTCTGCGGTGCGGACACAAGCGTCGGCGATTGCCCTAATTGTTGACAAACCGCGAAGGTAGGCGATTCTGGGCACAATGGAAAGCCGGGCCCCAAACTGGATTTTTGGGATTATCTGGGCCCAACCAACCAATCCTATTTCCCAAAACGGCCAAACAGTCTATATTTGCTTCATGAACGAACTTGCCTTTCTCATCTGGAATGCCAGCCCCGAAATCGGGTTCTCCATCGGTGGGCTTACTCCGCGCTGGTATGGCCTGCTGTTTGCCTCGGGCTTCTTTTTTGGCCAGCTTATTATGACACGCATTTTTCGGGCCGAGCGCAAGCCCGAGGCCGACTTGGACGCCATGATGCTCTACATGATCGCCTCCACCGTGATCGGGGCCCGCTTGGGCCATTGCTTGTTCTACCAGCCCGATTACTATCTGGCCAATCCGATCGAGATCCTCAAAGTGTGGGAGGGCGGACTGGCCAGCCACGGGGCCACGGTGGGGATCTTGTTTGGCATTTGGCTTTATTCGCGTTCGCGGCGGGCCTCCGGGCAAACCTACCTTTGGGTGTTGGATCGGATCGTGATCGTGGTGGCCTTGGGTGGCTGCATGATCCGTCTGGGCAATTTTGTCAACGGCGAAATCATCGGCAAGCCCTCCAACGCGCCCACCGCCGTCATTTTCACCAATTGGCTGGAGCAAGACTTGCAGAGCCGCGAACAGGCGGGTTCCATCAGTGGCTTCAAAGGGATGGATGTGCAGCGCGGCGTAGGCAACGACACCATCGTGGACGGGATCACCTATGTCCCTTTGGATGTCAAACTTGAATTTGAC
Organism: Cytophagales bacterium; assembly: GCA_043754075.1. GTDB lineage: Bacteria > Bacteroidota > Bacteroidia > Cytophagales > Thermoflexibacteraceae > JALONO01. The sequence continues at coordinate 1,547 of JAYUVL010000075.1, forward strand.
AATTCTACTGCCAAAAACAATCAAAACTACACTTTTCTCTATTCGGCCATGAACGGTATTTTGGCCCGGGGCGAAGTAAAGGAACATTTTCGGAGCTTTGGCCCGGTGCAATTTAACATCCCCAATCTCAGCGAATTCCGGGTGTATGGCATCCCGCGCCACCCGGCCCAATTATACGAAGCCATTTCTTGCCTTTTCTTGTTCTTGCTGCTTTACTGGTTATGGTTCAAGCAAAAGGCCGCCACGCCAGAGGGGCAAATTTTCGGCTTATTTGTCGTCATTTTATTCACCTTGCGCTTTTTTTATGAGTTTTTGAAAGAAAACCAAGTGGCCTTTGAGAATGAGCTGCCACTGAACCAAGGTCAGAACTTAAGTATCCCCATGATCGTGATTGGCGTCACTGTATTGGCACGATCCTTCATAAAAAAAGCGTAACCAGAGGAAAAAAGTAACCACAAAAAAGGCGTTCCAATCAGTTTGGAACGCCTTTTCAATAAAACAACTGGACT
>JAYUVL010000076.1:0-14508 GCA_043754075.1 Cytophagales bacterium
TTTACAAAAACCGGAGCATCGAACTGCGCAAAACCCACTTTCTCCGCGTCAAGCTACAGGGCACCGCCCAAAACCAACAAGCCATCGGGGCCAAGGTGACGCTCTATCAGCCCGGCAATACTCAATTGCTGCAACAAATGCCCAATCGGGGCTTCCAGTCGTCAGTGGATCATGTGCTGGTATTTGGCCTGGGCCAATCGCCCCAGATCGATTCGCTCGTGGTCATTTGGCCCGATGATCGGCGGCAAGTACTGGCCCCGGTCCGGGCGGATACTGAACTGGTGCTGGATCAGCAGCAAGCCAAGGATCGTTGGCGGCCTGCCCCGGCCAATTTGGCCAAACCATTTGCCGATGTCACGGCCCAAACCCGGCTCGATTATGCCCACCAAGAAAGCAATTTTATCGACTTCAAGCGCGACGCCCTCCTCAAGCAGCGCTATTCCACCCTTGGCCCGGCATTGGCCACGGGCGACGTCAATGGCGATGGGCTGGCCGACGTCTATTTGGGCGGGGCCGTCGGTGCGCCCAAAAAGTTATATTTCCAACTGCGCGACGGCACCTTTGCCGACCGGTCTCCCGCCGTGTTCTTGGCCGACACCGCCGTGGAAGCGGTGGATGCGGTGCTGGCCGATGTGGACAATGACAACGACCTGGATCTGTTTGTGGTCACGGGTAGCAACGAGTTTTTGCCCGATGACCCCAATTTACAGGATCGACTCTACCTCAATGATGGCAAGGGCGGCTTTGCCCCGGACAACCGTTTGCCCAACTTGCTTCACAACGGTTCTTGTGTAGCGGCAAGCGATTTTGACCGCGATGGCGATATTGATCTTTTTGTGGGCGGGCGCATGATCGCCGGCCAATACGGGATCGACCCGCCTAGTTATCTGTTTGTCAACGACGGCACTGGCGAGTTTAAAAACTATACCAAACGCTACTTGGGCGATGTCAAGAACTTGGGCATGGTCACGGCCGCCAGTTGGGCCGATCTGGACGGTGACCAGTTCCCGGAGTTGATCGTAGTCGGCGATTGGATGGCCGTCACCGTGTTTAAGAACCTGAAAGGTAACCGGTTGGAATTGCTCAACTCGTCCGCGCTGGCCCAGAGCGAGGGCTGGTGGAACACGGTCCACCCGGCCGATCTCGACGGCGATGGCGATCTGGATCTGGTATTGGGCAATTTGGGCCTCAATTCGCGGATCAAGGCCAGCAAAACAGCGCCCGCTGAACTTTACATTGGCGATTTTGACCAAAACGGCGAGATTGAGCAAATCATGACTTGCCAAGCCGAAGATGGCAAGAATTACCCGATGGTGCTCAAGGCCGATCTCCAAGCCCAAATACCGGGTATCAAAAAGAAATTTTTGAAATTTGCCGATTATGGTGGCAAAACGATCCAAGAAATTTTCGGTGCCGACAGCCTCAAAACGGCCATTGTGAAGAAGGTGCACCAAGCCCAGAGTGTGATGCTGATCAACGACGGGAATTTCAACTTCACGGTCCATGCGCTGCCCATCGAGGCGCAGTACTCGCCGATCAGGGCCGTGGAAACCCTTGACTACGATGGCGATGGTGTGCTGGATGTCTTGCTCACCGGCAATTTCTACGATGTGGTGCCTGAAATAGGCCGCTATGATGCCAACTTTGGCCTAGTGCTGAAGGGGCTGGGCCGGGGTGCTTTTCAAGTACAGAAGCCCAGTGCCTCCGGTTTTATGATCAAGGGCCAAGTGCGCCAGTCAAGCCTGATCCGCAGTTCCACCGGCCAGACCCTGATTATTTTGGCCAAAAACAGCGATCGGGTGCAAGTGGTGAAGGTAAACCAGGCCCAGCGAGCCAAAGCAAAATAGGGTTTGAGGTGTTGGTTTTTGGTGTAAATTGCCCGCGAAAAAGCGTTCGTTCCTTGTTCGCGCAAATTTTGGTTTATGTTTGATTTTTTACTGTACCGCGAAAACGAGCCGCTGATTTTCAGTTCGCCCCTGTTCTGGGGATTTTTCGGGATCATCATCATTTGCTACCAATTTATTTACCAAAACCTTCGGGTACGCAACCTGTACCTAATGGTGGTGAGTATGTATTTCTATTACCTCACCGGTGGATATTTTTTTACTTTACTCGTGTTTTCTACGCTGGTAGATTACTATATTGGTAAATGGATTTCAGAGACCGATGTCCAGTCCCGGCGAAAGTGGTTGGTGACTTGCAGCGTGGTGATCAACTTGACCGTGCTGGGGTATTTCAAATACACTTATTTTTTTACCGACATCGCCAACAGCCTACTGGGAACGACTTGGAAGGCCACTGATTTCTTGGCGATCTTGGCCAATGAACTCACTGGCTCGGCCCTTGACATCCACAAGATCATTTTGCCTGTTGGTATTTCGTTTTATACGTTCCAGACCATCAGCTATTCCATCGATGTGTATCGGCGCGAACTGGCCCCAGTAAAAGATATTTGGGATTTTGCTTTCTACGTCAGCTTTTTCCCCCAATTAGTAGCGGGACCCATTGTGCGGGCTTCAGATTTTGTTCCCCAAATTTACCAGCCCTACCGCCTGACCAAAGAAGAGTTCGGCCATTCAGTCTTTTTGATCCTCAATGGCTTGTTCAAAAAGATATTTATTTCCGATTACGTATCGGTCAACTACGTGGATCGGGTATTTGACAATCCGCTCAATTACAATGGGTTTGAGAACCTGATGGCGGCCTACGGGTATGCGATCCAAATTTATTGTGACTTTTCGGGCTATACCGACGTGGCCATCGGCATTTCGCTGTTGCTCGGTTTCCGGCTCAACTTGAACTTCAACTCGCCCTATAAATCGGTCAACATCACCGACTTCTGGCGGCGCTGGCACATCTCGCTCTCTTCTTGGCTGCGCGACTACCTCTACATTTCCCTCGGTGGCAACCGCAAAGGCAAATTTCGCACTTATCTCAACCTGATCCTGACCATGCTGCTCGGGGGACTTTGGCACGGGGCAGCGTGGCGGTTCCTCATTTGGGGGGCGCTCCACGGGGGGGCGTTGGCCGTCCACAAAATCTGGCTGGGCTTCTTTCCTCCCCGCCAGCCCACTTGGTGGGGCAATTTTGCTGGGGGGTTTGTCACTTTCCACTTTGTGGTGTTTTGTTGGATCTATTTCCGGGCCGCCGATTTGCAGCACGTCCACGAAATGCTGGCCCAGATCGGCACCAGTTGGCCGCTGGAGGTCATCCCGAGGCAGATCCAAGAATATGGCAAGGTGTTCAGCGTACTGGCCCTTGGGTTTGTCTTCCACTGGCTGCCCAGCGAGTGGAAAAGTGCCGCTGCGGTCCAGTTTACCCAACTGCCCGACTTGACCAAAGCCATTATCATTGTGTTTGTGGCCCTGATCATGTACCAAATGCGAACCGCCGAGATCCAACCTTTTATTTATTTCCAGTTTTGATCAACCCGCGGGCCGATCCACTACAACGGCGGCCCGCCGGTTGAACAGTCTGGCCGACCTATCATCCCCTACCGAACAAGGTAGGCCGATCACAGGCCGGTCAGTGTGGTGTGTTGAGGGCAGTCAAACCCCCGGCCGCTGCTCAATGTGTACCACAAAAACTAACTCACAGCTCCACCGTCCACGCTCAAGGTGGCCCCATTGATGAACGAGGATTCCTCGAGGGCCAGGAACAAGTAGGCTTGGGCAATGTCGATCGGTTCGCCGAGGCGGCGCACTGGCACCTTGGCTGCAGCTCCTTCCAGCATTTCAGCGGGCAAGGCCGCCGTCATATCCGTTTTGATAAAGCCCGGGGCCACGGCATTGCTGGTGATGCCATACTTGCCCAGTTCCCGGGCCCAGACCTTGGTCATGCCGATCACGGCCGATTTGGTGGCCACGTAGTTGGTTTGGCCAAAGTTGCCGTACAGGCCCACGATGGAGGACGTGTTGACAATCCGCCCGTATTGCCCCTCCACCATGAAGGGAGCCACCGCTTTGGTGCAATTGAACACCCCGGTCATATTCACGTCCAGCACTTGATCCCATTGCTCGTGGGTCATTTTCAAAAAAGACGAGTCGCGGGTAATACCGGCATTGTTGATTAAAATGTCAATCTTGCCATACTTGTCCTTTACTGCTTTGGCGGCCGCTTGTACCGCCTCATAATCAGTGCTGTTCACCTTCATAAACTCGGCCGCTTTGCCACTGGTGGCGATTGCTTGGGCAGCGTCGGCCCCGGCCTCCAACAAATCCCAAATGACGACTTGTGCACCTTCTTGGGCGAAAAGTTCGGCCGTGGCCTTTCCGATTCCGCGCGCGCCACCGGTAATGATGGCAACTCGGTTTTTCAATTTCATATTTTGTACTAAGATTAAGGTGATTTGAACGATTTACAGAATTGATTGCCTTGGATTTTAAATGATTTGTAAAATAAAATTTTAAAACTATTTATTTTTTACATCAGCAAAGTAAAAAATAGCAACTGGCCCAAAATTAAGGAAAATGGGCGGTATTCAACTTTTTGGGTGGCGTTGGGGACTAGAGCTTGGTGGCAAGGCCCGTAAGCCTTATCGTGGGCTCAGCCTTGGCCCCCAGTTTGGCAAAGTTGGCGGTTTGGTCACCCTCACATCGCGGCGAAGGCATTGGCCACATGTGCGGGCTGCCCCGGCACGTACAGGCGGAGAGTGCTGGTGATGTTGTCCAATATTTCAAAGGCGGTTTCAGCCATTTTGTTGCCTTTGGTGTCCAGCAGGGGGTTGATTTCCACAAACTCAATGCACACTACTTTTTGGGTGGCAATGAACGCATTGATGAGGCCCATGATCTCGAACTGGTCAAAGCCCTTGGGCACCGGAGTGCCCGTGCCGCAGGAGATCATGTCGCAGTCCATCGAGTCCACGTCGAAGGAGACATAGATCAGGTCGCAGGGGGCCAGCGTGGCAATGGCCTCTTGAACACAGGTGGCCAAGCCCCGGTAGCGCACCTCGTGGACCATGTAATTACGGATCCCGAGCTGGGCCATTTGGCGGGCTTCGGGGGCTTCGGTGTCCCGAACCCCGAAGTAGATCAGATCATGGGGCAGCAGTTTGGCTCCGGGCCGGCCGATGTTTTTCATCCCGTTCCAGTAGCTGAGCGTTTCGGGCTGGAGGTCATTTATCTGGCAAGCGAGGTTGTCGTTGTTGAGGGCGGCGGCCAGCGGCATTCCGTGGATGTTGCCCGAGGGTGAGGTGTAGGGTGAGTGCAGATCGGCGTGGGCATCGATCCAGACCACCCCCAGGCGCTTGGTGGGGAAGGCGGCCTTGATTCCGCTGATGGTGCCCAGTGCGGCCGAATGATCGCCGGAGAGCACCAGGGGGAAGTAGTTTTCTTCCATGTTGCGCTCGATCACACTGGCCAAGCGGGTGCATTGTTCTAGGACGTGGCCAATCCGTTTGGCAAAAGAATTTTTGTCTTTGTTGTAAATACTTTCGTTGCGGGTTTTTACGTCCTCGTAGGGATGGTCGTTGAAAAAGTGGTTGTCCTTGACGATGGCCGCGATTTCCAGGGCGTCGATGCCCAGATCGGAACCACGGGTGCCAGCCCCAATGTCCGAACGATTTTTGATAATCTTGATGGTATGGGGGTAAGGAGTCATGGTGCCAGTAATTTTAGGGTTGTTTTCGGATCGGCCTTGGGCCAAAACTTCCCCGCTGCCCTTCCCCGGTCTGGCCCGTTGGCCAAGGCGGCGAAAGTTTGGTGGGCAGGGTGTTTTATCAAGGTGATCAGGTACACAAAATTAAGCATTCTTTCGTGGCCCGGCTCGGTTTATTGCACTAACTTTGACTCGTATGGTTTTTGAAGTTACCATTTTAGGCACCTCGTCGGCCATGCCCGGCTGGGGGCGCAACATGAGTGCGCAGGTGGTCAATTATGAGCAGAACCTGTTCCTGGTTGACTGCGGGGAAGGTACGCAGCACCAGTTGCTCAAGTACAAGGTGAAGATGAACCAGATCCGGCACATTTTCATCAGCCACCTCCACGGCGACCATTACTTGGGGTTGACCGGGCTGCTTTCCAGTATGCAGTTGCAAGGGCGCACGGAGGCATTGCACCTATATGCCCACCGGGGGCTGGCTGATGTCCTGACCACCCAGTTCCAGGTTTCGCAGGGTTATGTGCGCTATCCGCTGGTGTTCCACCCGCTAGAGGCCGCCCATTCCCAACTCCTTTACAACGGGGAAACCCTCACGGTGAGCACTTTGCCGCTCGATCACGGGATTCCCTGCTGCGGTTTCCTGTTTCGCCAAAAATTGGGAAAACGAAAAATCATCAAAGCATTGCTGCCCGACGACCTGCCCATCGCGGGGATCATTGCCCTCAAAAATGGCCAAGATGTGGTGCACAAGGATCGGATTTTGCGCAGCCAAGACCTTACCCAGCCCCCCAAATCGCCCTTGGCCTACGCGTATTGTTCCGATACCCAATTTAACCAAGCGTTGGTCCCGTACATTAAGGGGGTGGATTTGTTGTACCATGAGGCTACCTTTGCGGACGATCTGGCGGCCCGGGCCAAAGAAACCCACCACAGCACCGCGCGTCAGGCAGCCACTATTGCGCACTTGGCGGGAGCCAAACAGTTGTTGCTCGGGCATTTTTCGGCCCGTTATCGGGAACTGTCCCCCTTGTTGGAGGAAGCACGGGGTGTGTTTGCCGGAGCACATTTGGCCGTCGAGGGCCAAACTTTCCGGGTCAATCACCTGTTAACTGTTTGAAAGTCGCCAATGGATCGGTTTAATCGGTCATTTTACCACTCTTTCACGTCTCATGGGGATCATTAAAATTATTTGGGTGCTGTCACTGCTGGGTTTTTTGGTCGTCAGCCTGTTTGTGTACACCACATTGCCCACCAATGTAACCATTATTTCCGATGCTAACGGCTATCCAACGTTGTTTTTGGCAAAAGCTAATTTTTTTTACGCCACGTTGGCCCTACTGGTGTTTTTCAATGTGGCCATTTTGATCTTGGGCCAAGCGATCCAGTTTCTGCCGAGTTATTGGTTGCCGGTGCCCCAGCGGGCATTTTGGTTCCAAAAAGAAAATCGGGTACGGCTGTACCGCCGTTTTGCGCACTGGACCAAGGGATTGGGTTTTTGCGCCAATGTGTTCATTATTATTGCGGTAGTGGAAATCCAAGCAGTGAATGGCCAAGAAATGACCCTCAACCTATCTTTTCTTTATGCAGTAGCCCTGGGAACGCTGGCCATCTGGGCCGTGTTGTACTACCCGGTTTTTGGGATCTGGATCAAAAAATTGGAATAACGATGACTGTTGCTGAAACCTATCAGTTGGATGAACAAGCCGTGGACCGGATCATCGAAATGGCTTGGGAAGATCGCACGCCTTTCGATGCCATTTTGGCCCAGTTTGGCCTGCCCGAAAAAGAGGTGATCAAGTTGATGCGCCAATCGATCAAGCTCTCGTCGTGGAAACGCTGGCGGGAGCGCGTGCACGGGCGGGCCACCAAGCACGTGGCCAAGCGCAGCGCCGAAGTCGACCGGCACAAATGCACCCGGCAGCGCAGTATTTCAAACAATAAAATTGCCAAAAGGTAAGCGATTGCGAACAGAGGGAAATGGGCCATGCCCAGATTGATTGGATAGACATGGAAGAGCAAACTGATAATACCGAACCAACAACGGTTGAAAAAAAGGACAACTGGTGGCTGCAACTGCTGCTGTTTGTGGTCACCTTGGTGAGCACCACCTTTGCTGGGGCCGAGTGGATATATGGCAAAGCCCTCTGGGCCGAGAACCCGCTTCACCGGATGGAGTGGCATCACTTCACGGGCGGCTTCCATTATTCGGTTCCGTTTCTGTTCATCTTGACTGTACACGAGTTTGGCCATTATTTCACTGCCCGCTATTACGACCTCAAGGTGACCCTGCCGTTTTACATTCCCTTTTGGTTGGGTTTTGTGGGTGTACCCAGTTTTTCGCTCGGCACGATGGGGGCGTTCATCCGCATCAAACAGGCCATTGAATCGCGCAAGGTGTTCTTTGATGTGGGCATAGCGGGGCCCTTGGCGGGGTTTGTGGTGGCCGTGGGTGTGCTCTGGTATGGGTTTGCTACCCTGCCTCCAGTGGACTACGTGTTCCAGTTCCATCCCGAGTACCGCCAGTTTGGGGTGGAATTTGCCAAGTATGCCTACAAAAGTTTGCCCGAAGGCAGTTTGATACTGCTGGGCGACAATTTACTGTTCTGGTTTTTCCGCGAAGTGGTGGCCGATCCGGACCGGGTGCCCCACCCCAACGAGCTGATCCACTACCCGTACCTGATGGCGGGCTATCTGGCCCTGTTTTTCACTTCGCTCAATTTGATCCCGATCGGTCAATTGGACGGCGGGCACATCCTGTACGGCCTGATTGGGGCCAAACGCCACCGGATCGTGTCGGCAGTCCTGTTTGTCCTGTTTATTTTTTACGCTGGCCTCGGCCTGTTTTCGCCGTACCCGCCGATGGACCAACTGCCCGAGGGCGTGGATCCCAACGCCGACCTGTACTCGATTCCGTTTTACATTGGGTTCCTCTACTTGGTGTTCAGCCGGGTGGTGGAGAGCCGGACCAGTGTACTGCTGTTGGCCGTCGGGGTTTTTGCGGCCCAATACGTCACCGTTTACTGCTTTCCCCGCATCGAAGGGTATCAGGGCTGGTTGTTGTTTGGGTTCTTGCTGGGGCGTTTCATGGGGATCTATCACCCGTCCACTACCTATGACGAGCCCTTGGACTGGAAGCGAAAACTGCTGGGATGGCTGGCCTTGGTGGTGTTTGTGCTGTGCTTTTCGCCCCAGCCGCTCATGATCAGATAGGATCCGCCAAAAGCCGATTTGGCCGGTGGGCTTTTATGGGATGAATTAACGACACAGTTACATGACAATTGGCAGCATCCAAACCCCTAGGTTGATCATCGGTGAACTGACCACTCAACACGCAGGTTTTATCCACGAATTGCTGAATACCCCGGAATGGATCCGGTTTATTGGCGATCGCTACGTGAGGTCAATTGACGATGCCAAGCAATACATCGATAAAATTCGCGGCAACCCAGCGATCCAGTATTGGGTAATTGAACTAAAAGCGGAGAGCGCGCCCATTGGCATTGTTTCGCTCGTGAAGCGCGACTATTTGGCCCATCCCGACCTTGGGTTTGCCTTGCTGCCCAGGTATGGCAAGCGAGGACACGCGCACGAGGCAACCAGTGCGGTGTTACAGGAAATAGGCAAACAACCTAACCGTCCACTCGTATTGGCCACCGTGTTGGCGGAAAATCAGGCCTCTATCCAGTTATTGACCAAACTAGGCTTTCAGCACGATCAGCCAATGGTCGTTGCATCGGAAAAATTATTGATCTATTCCTATTGGTTTGACCGCCCAGTATCCCCAATTTAGGTCACAAAAATCACCAATCAGCGTGGCCTATAAATTCCCCCGTTTCATTTCCTCGGCGGCATGGGCGCAGGCCCGGGCCGTGAGGGCCATGTAGGTGAGCGAGGGATTGACGCACGACGAAGAGGCCATGCACGCTCCATCGGTGACAAACACATTCTGGACGGCATGGAGCTGGTTGAACGCATTGACCACCGAGGTGTTGGGGTCGCGGCCCATGCGGGCGGTGCCCATTTCGTGCACCGTGGATTTGGGCAGTTCCTTGGCATTGCCGCGCAAATCTTCACAACCCATTTGGGCCATCATTTCCAGGCCCTGCTCCACTGAATCTTGGGCCATTTGCAGTTCGTTGGCTTTCCATTCCCAATCGATCTCTGGCACGGGCAGGCCCCATTTGTCCCGCACGGTCCGGCTCACTTTCACCCGGTTGTCGGGGTGGGGCAATTGCTCGCCAAAAGCGGCAAAACCCACTTGCCAATCATCGGCGGGGCGGCTCATCTGTTCCTTCCAATCGGCCCCAAAACCTGCCGTCTCTTCGTTGAGCCGCAACCGGGCGGCCCCACACTGATAGTTGTAGCCCCGGAGGAAAGGGGCATCATTGCTGGCCACGTTGCGGAACCGGGGAATATACGCCCCACCCGGCCGGCGGCCCGAGGTGTAGCGGTCGGCAAACCCGGGCACGGTTCCCCGGAGCACCGTTTTGAAATGGGTCATTAGATTGCGGCCCAGTTCGCCCGAGTCGTTGCCCATCCCATTGGGGAAGCGCGCCGAGGTGGAGTTGAGGAGCAACGTCGTAGTGGGGATCGTGCTGGCATTGAGGAAGATGATCCGGGCAAAATAGGTGACCGTTTGGCCCGTTGCCGTGTCCAAGACTTCCACCCCCTTGGCCTTTTGGCGGGTTTCGTCGTAGATCACCTTGGTAACAATGCTGTCAGTGCGCAGGGTCAAGTTGCCAGTTTGTTGGGCTTGGGGAATGGTGGCCGAATTGCTGGCAAAGTAGCCACCGTAGGGGCAGCCCTGATCGCACTGGTTGCGGGCTTGGCACTGGCCGCGCCCGGCCACGTATTGGGTCAGGTGGGCCACCCGGGCATGGATCAGGTGCCGGTCTGGGTAGGCCGCCTCCAGCTTGGCTTTCAGGTTCAGTTCCACGCAGTTGAGGGCAAACGGTGGCAAAAAAACACTGTCTGGCAGGTGGGCCAAGTGCTCACTTTGGCCGGAAATACCGACAAACTTTTCCACATATTCATACCAAGGGGCCAGGGTTTGGTAGCGGATGGGCCAGTCCACCCCGATTCCTTCCTTGAGATTGGCCGCAAAATCGAGGTCCGACCAGCGGTAGCATTGCCGGCCCCAGGTGAGGGAGCGCCCCCCCACCTGATTGCCCCGCGCCCACACAAACGCTTGGTTCAACGTTTGGACGTAGGGCTGCTCGGTCTCGTTCACATAAAAATGCTGGTTGAATTCATTGACTGCATAATTCTTGTTTTGGAGTTGAAAATGGACCGCTTCGCTGGCCGGCAAGCGGCCCCGGTGCGCATATTCCCAAGGCTTGAGGTTGGCCGTCGGATAGTCCTTGATATGTTCCACATTGCGCCCGCGTTCGATGAGCAGGGTCTTGATGCCTTTTTTGGTCAGTTCCATGGCGGCCCAGCCCCCACTGATGCCCGAGCCGACGACGATGGCGTCATACGTGTTTTGGGCGTTGGCTTTAAGGTTGAGGTTCATCTCCAATCAATGAGAATGGTTAAAGGTTGAAATTGGGCCAAGTTGGCTTTGGCGATGTAACTGATTGTTTAAAAAGAAGTTGGGCAGCGGTGGCGTGTGCAGTCACTGCCCGCGTTTTTGCGCAGGAGCGACCCCGGCCAAGGGGATTTAATGGGCCTCAAGCCAGTTTTCGCCCTGTCCCACTTCCACTTGCAGGGGCACTGCCATGGCGTAGGCCTCCTCCATCAGCGGTTTGATGTGGGCCTTGAGCAGATCCACTTCATCGCGGTGGGCATCAAACACCAGTTCGTCGTGCACCTGCATGATCATCTGCGAGCGCAGGCCTTCGCGCTCCATCCAGTGGTGGATGTTGATCATGGCCAGTTTGATCAGATCGGCCGCACTGCCTTGGATCGGGGCATTGACGGCGTTGCGCTCGGCAAAACCCCGCTGGGTGAAGTTGCGGCTGTTGATGTCGCGCAGATAGCGGCGGCGGCCCATCATCGTTTCTACGTATTCGTGTTCGCGGGCTTGGTTCACCACGCCGTCCATGTATTCCTTCACGGCCGGAAACTCCGCAAAGTAGGCATCAATCAGGGCTTGGGCCTCCTTGCGGGGGATGTTGAGCCGCTGGGCCAGGCCAAACCCCGAAATCCCGTAGATGATCCCAAAATTGGCAGTTTTGGCCCGGCGGCGCATTTCGCTGTCCACTTGGTCGAGCGGCAACTTGAAGATTTTGGCGGCCGTGGCCGTGTGGATGTCCCGCCCCTGCCGGAAAGCATCCAGCATGGCTTCATCGTGGCTAAAGGCGGCCATGATCCGCAGCTCGATCTGCGAATAATCGGCCGAAACGATGACAAACTCGGGGCTGCGCGGCACAAAGGCCCGCCGGATTTCCCGGCCCTTTTCGGTGCGGATCGGGATGTTCTGCAAGTTGGGGTTGTTGGAACTGAGCCGCCCCGTGGCCGCCACTGCTTGGTTGTAAGAAGTATGGATCAGGCCATCTTTGGGGCTGATCATGAGCGGTAGCGCGTCGACGTAGGTCGATTTGAGCTTTTGCAACTGGCGGTAATCCAAAATGTGCTGGGCAATGCGGTGCTCGGGGGCCAGTTGCACCAAAATCTCTTCGCCGGTGGCATACTGGCCCGTGGCGGTTTTCTTGGGCTTGTCCAGCAATTTGAGCTTCTCAAACAGGACTTGGCCCAGTTGCTTGGGCGACCCGATGTTAAACTCCTCGCCGGCCTCTTGGTACACCTTCAGTTCGGCTTGACTGATCTCGCCCTCCAAGTCCTTGGAAAAAAGGGCCAGCGCCGCCGTATCGATCCGCACCCCGGCGCGTTCCATGCTGGCCAATACACTCACCAAGGGCATTTCCACTTCGTTGAACAGCTTTTCCACCTTGTCCCGCCGCAACATTGGGGCAAAAACCTGTTTCAATTGGAGGGTGATGTCGGCATCCTCGGCCGCATAAGTGGCCACTTCGCGCACGTCCACTTCGCGCATGGAAATTTGGGACTTGCCCTTTTTGCCAATCAGTTCGTCAATGTGGATCGTGGTGTAGTTGAGGTAGTTTTCGGCCAGGATGTCCATGTTGTGGCGGGCTTCGGGCTCGATCAGGTAATGGGCCAGCATGGTGTCAAACATGGGCCCGCGCACGGCCACCCCGTAACTTTGGAGCACGATGATGTCATATTTGAGGTTCTGGCCAATTTTGGTGATTTGTTCATTCCCCAAAACGGCCCGGAAATCTTCCAGAATGGCCAGCACTCCGGCCCGGTCGGCGGGCACTGGCACATAGAACGCCTCGCCCGTGAGGTAGGCAAAGGACAACCCCACCAGTTCGGCTTCAAACGGTTCGGGCGAGGTGGTTTCGGTATCAAAACAAAATTCGGTCTGTAAGCCCAAAAAATAGACCAAACTCTGGCGAAGCTCGGGCGTGTCCATCAAATGGTAATCATATTTGACCGACTGGATGCTGTTTTTTTGTTCAGGGCGCAGTAAAGCAGGCGTGGCCAGTTCGGGTTGATCCGCGTCCCCATTGGCAGCCGTAGGCTCGATCTGGCTCGGCGTGCCCACGCTCGGCGCGTCGAACAGGGAAGCCTGCTGGGTAGCTTTGGGGGGCTTGCCCACTTGATTCCCGGTTTCGGGCGCGTGGTCCTCACCAAAAATCCGTTTCTTGATCGTCTTGAATTCCAGTTCATCTAGCAGTTGGCGGAGCGCATCGTCTTTCCGCAGGTGTGCCTTGAGGTGTTCTTCATCAAAAGCCAGCGGGACCGCCAGATCGATCGTGGCCAGTTGTTTGGACAGTCGGCCCAGATCGGCGTGCTTGATGATGTTTTCTTGCAATTTCCCCTTTAGCTTGTCCGCATTGGCGATCAGGTTTTCCACTGACCCATATTCGGCGATCAACTTGACCGCCGTTTTCTCGCCAATCCCCGGGATGCCAGGAATATTGTCCACTGCATCGCCCATGAGCCCCAGCAGATCGATCACTTGCTCCACCCGTTCAATGCCCCAGCGCTCACAAATTTCTTTGGGCCCCAGCACATCGATCGCATTGCCCATAAAGGCGGGCTTGTACAGGAAGATATTTTCCTCGACCAATTGGCCATAATCTTTGTCCGGGGTCATCATGTACACCGAAAAATCGCGCCGGGCGGCGATCTTGGCAAAAGTTCCAATGATATCGTCCGCTTCGTAGCCGGGCAGCTCCAGCACCGGGATGTCCATGGCCAAACACAATTGCTTGACCAGCGGAATGGCCACCGTAATGTCTTCGGGTTGCGCTTGGCGATTGGCCTTGTACGCTTCAAAGGCCGTGTGGCGAAAAGTGGGGCCGGGCAAGTCAAAAGCAACCCCCAAATGGCTGGGCTTTTCCTTGTTGAGCACCTCGAGCAGGGTATTGGTGAACCCAAATACCGCACTGGTATTCAACCCTTTGGAAGTGACGCGGGGATTTTTGCTCAACGCGAAGTGCGCCCGGTAAATCAACGCCATTGCGTCTAGGAGGAAAAGTTTTTTCATGGGTGCGCAAGTTGATCCGCCGGGTCTATGGGCCGGCGATGGGCAAATTTGGGCAAAGTTTGGGGGATTGGCAAACTCGGTTTGGGCAAGGGCCGTGGCCAAGCCCTTCCCCACCCCATTTTGTGGGGCAAACCCGGCCCCGACCCAAGACAACGGGGGCGGCCTTGCGCACCGCGCATCCACTTGCTTGCAACCATCTACCGGTTGGGTAGGATCCTGCGGATCCTTGTGCCCCACGCGAGCGAAAAAGCCCCAAAAAATCAAAAGCCCGTCGAACAATCGGTAGCAAAGGTAAAACCATGCAAAAAACGCTACGCACGTTCTGCATCGTCAAGGAAAACAAACACCCGTGAATACCTTATTGTCAATAACCTAAAAATATTTTTGGCTGC
>JAYUVL010000077.1:0-3229 GCA_043754075.1 Cytophagales bacterium
AATGGAAGTCTTAGGGCATTCAATTGAATAAATATCTGAAAATCAAGTTAGTCATTCAGGAAAAACACTAAAACAGGAATGGGTTGATCAAGGTGAAAATTTGAGCATGGTTGGCAATATAACCTACTCCAACCATGCTGCAAACTACCCAAACAATGGCATTTTAAGAATCAACCAAACTAAGATGGTTGTTTTTTCCCATAGTCAACCACTATTTTTTGGTTTTTTTGGCTTCCATTACTTTCTTGAAGTAAGTCCAACTAGTTTCATTGGGGCGGGTGTCATCCACGGGCGGGGCGGTGGTATAAATAGGGTAGTTGGCCTTGATCTCGGCTTTTAGCACCTCGGGCAGGTCGTCCCAAGTCTTGAGTTTTTTGCCCAAGCCCGAGAAGATGAGCTGGCCGGCCCGATCGCCCATTTCCATCCAAGGCAACCATTTGGACACCCGGTTCCAGGCCACAATCCCTTCCGAAGAATTTTTGGTGGGATCGAGCAGGTCTGCTTCACTGCAAGCAAAGTTGAAAATCTCGATGGCTTGGTAAGTGCCACCCACAAATTCTTGATAGTCGCCGGCCAAGGGGTTGCTGTAAAAAAGTGGTACTTCGGTGGTCATAAAAAACATCCCTTCCTTGAACTGACCGGATATCTTGAACGGTGTGGGGCCATTGGCATTGGCAAATGTGGGGCGTGAGTTGACCGGATCATTGGCAATGTGCATCACTTCGGCATCTTTGCCACTCCAGGGATTTTTCCAAGTTTTCAGCACTTGTTTGGTCTGGGGATCCATGTAGAGCAGCAGCTCGCGTGATACCATCCGATAGCCATACCCTTTTTCAGGGTCGGTTACGGTCTGGGCCGCCCTTACGTTCATGGCGATGTAAGTGAACAGCAACCGGTCTTTTTCGCCGGGCACCCGACTGAACACATTGCCTTCCCACCAATAAGTGACCGATTCACCGTCTTGGAGACTCGCTTGAAGTTTACGCATTATTTTGACTGCATCTTCGGGCTTATTGGCATCTAGGCGAGGTGGCGGGGGCGTATTTTTTCCTTTTTTCTGGGCTTCGACAAGCGGGACGGTCGCGACAAAAAGGAGCAGGCAGAGCAATAAGTTCTTCATGTACATGGTTCAGGAGTTTTAGTCAAAGGCAAGTTTACGGTACTGGCGGGTGATTTCCAATGATCGGTCAGTTTTTCACCAGTTGCCCACCCTTGAATACGAGTTTTACCTGCCGGATGTCGCTGATTTGTTGGGCGGGATCGCCAGTTACCACCACTAGATCGGCCAGTAGCCCGGCGCGGATTTGCCCTTGATCGGGCAAACCAAACACTTGGGCATTGACAGCTGTGGCGGCTCGCAATACTGCCAATGGCGACATGCCATAGTCCACCATGAGGCCCATTTCGCGGGCGTTGTCGCCATGGGCAAACACCCCTACATCGCCCCCAAAACAGATCGTCACCCCGGCGGCCAGGGCCAGTTGGAAGCTCTCCCGTTTTTGCTGGATGCGCTCCGGTGCTGGGTCAGTTCCCTTTTTCCAGCCTCGATATTGCGCCACCGCGTCGGAGGCGGCCAAAGTGGGGCACAACGCAACGCCCTTTTGTTTCATCAACTGGAACACCTCGGGTGTGCCATTGTCGCCATGCTCGATGGTGGTCACTCCGGCCAGTACACAGCGGCGCATGGCTTCGGCCGTTTGGGCGTGGGCAGCCACGTAGCGGCCACTGCTCCGGGCGGTTTCCACGATCAATGTAAGTTCGGTTTGGGTAAATGTGGGCCGAGGCTCCCCCCGCAATCCCCAGCGATAATCGGCATATACCTTGATAAAATCGGCACCTTGGCCAATTTGTCGGCGCACTGCCTTGATCAGGTTGTCGGTGCCATCGGCTTCCTCGGCTCCCTGTGGCACCACCACTCCCGGGCTGAATCCCTTGGGCCCATAGCTCCCTGTGGCCACCAGTGCACGCGTGCACACACTCAAACGCGGGCCAGCAATGATGCCTTTCTCGATGCTTTGTTTGATGCCCACGTCGTCATACTCGGCTCCCTCGGTGCCCAGATCGCGCAGCGCAGTGAACCCGGCCGCCAGCGTGGCCCGCGCATGGTTGGCGGCCCTGAGTGTGCGTTCGGCCCGCGATTCGTTCAGGACTTGGGCATCCCACTCCGTTTCATCATAGGGATGGAGCAGTAAGTGGCCGTGCCCCTCGATGAGGCCAGGCAACAGGGTTTCGGTGGGTAGATCCAGCACATGGGCCCCAGCGGGCACGGTGATCGCAGCGGTTGGACCGGCCGCAACTATCCGCTCTCCACGGACAACTACTGTCCAACCGGTGTGCATTTGTTCCCCATCAAACACCCGGGCAGGGCGCAGCACTAGGTCGCGGGTTGGTGATTGGGCCTGAACAGGCGCGAGACTGGCCAATAAAAGCAAGAGTAACGCAAACAGGCGTAAGCAAGGAGCAAGCAGGCGGGTAAATGGCATCAGCATGGTATAGCGGCGAATGGTTGGCCGAAGCTACACATTTTGCGATTGCCAAACGCGGTGTTGCCGCCCCGCTAGGCAAACTCGCTGACTTTGCCGCCAGGGCAAACGGCGGTTACTGCTTTTGCCGACCGGTGCGGTTCCTCGCCCCCTTCCAAAAACGGCGCCCGTCCATATCATAAATGACTCAAGTTGTGCAGTATAAAAGGTGAAATTTTGTCAAAAGGATAAGTTTGTAATGATTCACACCACAAGCTTGCCTTCATGAAAGATTTTGCCCTTGCCATTTACGGTAGTATTGATGGCTTATTAAAAAGGCAAGGCCCGGCCATCAACAGCCGCAGAGAATTGGGCGATGCCCAAGTTGCGGCGACTGTTGTCATCTCGGTAACGTATTTTTATGGCAACCAATACGCGGCCTGCGTGTACACACCCGATCAGCACCGATCCGGGCATCCCGGTTGAACTCTTGGTCACGCCGGGCAGCGTCCACGACAATACGGCATTGCAGGCCATCAACTTGCCCGAAAACAGCTACTTGTATGGGGACAGGGCCCACTTGAACGATGAGGCCAAGAATTGCTGGTGGTACTAACAGCATGACGCCCAACAACCGGGTGGCGGGCCAACCCGGTTGTTGGGCGTTGATTTGGTACCCCAATTTAGCGGATGTATTGATTGATGATGTTTTCGTACAACTCCTGCTTGCCACTGATCTGCTTCGGCTCTGGGTTGGTGCTGGCCAG